>NZ_JAYGHV010000130.1:0-29470 GCF_034932145.1 Spirulina sp. 06S082
TTGGCTGTGGAATGGCCGCAATTAAACTCCCTTTTTATGGCGATCTTCTTGAAGGCAAACTGAAGAGAATCCGCTTGGATATTGAAGCTGCAATTCCTGTGGGTCGCGGTGCCAATAAAGAAGTCGAAAAAGATGCGAGTAACTGGCAGGGTTGGAATAATTTTAAACATCTTCATTCCGGCGTACAAGACCTCAACAAAAAAGCAAATAAACAATTAGGTTCTCTCGGGGGTGGTAATCATTTTATCGAGTTATGTCTTGACACGGAAAATAATATTTGGCTGATGCTTCATTCTGGGTCAAGAAATATTGGCAATAAGTTGGCTCAGTGTCATATTAGCACGGCGAAAGAGTTATTAAAACTCTCCGATCGCAAACTTCCCGATCCAGATTTGGCTTATTTTGTCGCAGGTACAGAAGAGTTTAGGGCATATTGGTACGATTTACAATGGGCGCAAAATTATGCTCGTTATAATCGGGATATTATGATGGCACGATTCAAGAAAATTATTGAGAAACATTTAACGGGAGGTAAACTAATAAAACCGTTAATTTCAGTCAATTGTCATCACAATTATGCTGAAAAAGAGGTGCATTTTGGCGAAGATGTTTACGTGACGCGCAAGGGTGCGGTACGGGCGCAAAAGGAGGATTATGGAATCATTCCTGGGTCGATGGGAACGAAATCTTTTATCGTTAAAGGGAAAGGAAATTTAGAGAGTTATTGCAGTTGCAGTCATGGTGCAGGGCGAAAAATGTCTCGTACAAAAGCCAAAGATATGTTTACTCTTGACGATCTAATCGAGCAAACTGAGGGGGTTGAATGCCGCAAAGATAAACGCGTTCTCGATGAAATTCCAGGGGCTTATAAGTCTATTGATGAAGTGATGAATCAACAATTAGATTTAGTGGAAATTGTGGCAACTCTCAAACAAGTCGTTTGTGTTAAAGGGTAATATTATACCAAATCCAGTTACCACAGACCCTATTCACGAATCTCCTAAAATCCTGTAGCGACGTTGCTACAGAAGAGATGGGAATATATCCTCAGCAGAGGGGATTTGATCTAAATTTAAGAGTTAGCGATCGCCGTAAATGCGATCGCTAAAATCACCTGAATTAACGAGGAAGGAAAAGCAAACGAGTAGATGATTCGCCACCATCATTATCACTGATGACCCAATATCCCGCTTCCGTTACCGCCAATCCTTCAACTTTTTCTTCATACCACTTACTATCGGTAAACAGATCGGCAACTAACTCTTTTTCTACCGTTTCTCCCTCTTCCACACCGTTGAGAGAGAAGCGATAAATGCGCTTGATACGAACATTAGATGCACCATTTTCACCGCCTTGGTTATCCCGTTCGATAACAAGAAAACTGCCGTCAATATCGCGAGAAATTTCGCTCAAACCAACCCAGCCGCCGACATTATCCGTATCGAGGGGATAATAGAAAAAGTCCCATGCTTTTGCCTCGACATCGTATTCGCCGATGCGAACCTTGTCTTCTCCTGCCAATTCCCGTTGCATGGCAACATACACTTTACGACCATCGGAACTGGTGGTTACACCTTCAAAACCAAAACGAGTAATGCGAGTTGCGGCCTCTTCAGGTAAGAAAACTTCTTCCTCAACTTCTCCGCGCGAGTTAACTTTAATGAGAATGTTGGGTTTTTCCTGGCCTTCACTGTTGTCTCCTTCACTCACCAGCCAAAAGCCACCCCGAGGCGCGATCGCGATGCCTTCAAGGTCGTAGTTTGCAGGTTCGCCTTCTTTTGTAATGATGGTCGCATCATTGACCATTGCCCCTTCTCGACCGATCGCCATGCGGAAGATCCGCGAAGGCTGCATGGCATTATCGGGAACGGCGTAAATTTGGCCGGGGTTATTGGGGACGGGAACTAAACCGCTTAAAGCACTAAAGGGTAAATCGACCCGAGGACTCATGAGGATGGGTTCCCAAAGCATTTTCGCCGCAAAAAAGTCGATGGTGCCGTCATCTTCATTGGCCGTAAGGACGAGGTTGCGCTGCGGGAGAGGAAGAACGCCTTCCGGGGCTTTTCCGGTGGGGAGAAAGCTCACCAACTCTGGGTCACGGACGTTGGTAATATCATAAATAACGAGGAAACTGCCCCGTTCCGAGGCCATAAAAGCATATTCGCGATCGCCAAATTGGGCAACAGCAGCCCCTTCCATTTCAATGCCTCGGTTTTCCGATCGCCCCTCGGGATACTGTCCGCGTAAAATAGCTAATTCTTCGACGCGATCGCCGCTATCGTAGACGACATTCCCTTGTAGGTCGAGGATCGACCAACCGCGACCCCCACTCCAAATGCCATCCCCAAAACTATCGAGGGAGGTATCCCCTTCATTTGCGGTGATAATGTAGCGTCCGTCGGCAGTCATGGCGATAGAATCAGGTTCGCGACGGCCTTCTAAGGGTTGGGAAAAATCAATATCACCATCTTCTACAATGTCAGCGCGATCGTGGAGGGATGTTCCCGCAGAGAATATACTTGTTACTTTTTCCTCGGCAATATCGAGGACGGCGATCGCATTATTTTCCTGCAAGCTAATGGCAACAGTACGCCCATTTTTGCTAATAGCAACGTATTCGGGTTGGGGATCTTCGGCGTAATTCACCCCTTCAACCTCGCTTAAATCTAGTTCGACATTATTGACTGTGGAGTTAGCTGGGTTGTTATAGTCGATGGTGACAAAATTCACCGATCCTGGACGTTGACCCGGTAAGCTATCTTCGTCTTCTTCGTCTTCAATGGCAATAATGGCTTTGCGTCCATCGGGAGTAACCGAAAGGTTATCGGGTCCAATACCAATGAGGGGAACTCGGGCGACAATTTCTTGCTGTGCTAAATCGATAAAAACAAGGATTCCCGGTTGTTGGTCGGCGATTTCTTCTGCTAAATTCAGTACCGTGACCAAAGCATAACGACTATTGGGCGTAACGGCTACTGCGGTGGGTTCTCCCAAATCGGAGACATCGATATTACCGAGGAGTTGAGGGTTTTGCGGATCGCGAATATCCAGCAACCCAACTTTACCATCGCCAGCATTGGTATAAACGAGGGTATTACCATCGGGGGTTGCAGAGATAATTTCCGCAACGGCACCTTCAACAGCATAGCGATTGAGGGAAACAAATTCTTTAATGGGGGCGCTATTGACGCTTTTTACACCCAGGAAAAGACTGCTGGAAATGGCAGCAGCATTTAAAAACGTCCGAAAGTTAAATTTTTTTATCATTGCGATCGCGATCGAATTCCTTCGTAGAATAGACAAACCACAATAAGACTAACGGAATGAGGTTAAGGGTAGTTTATCTTAAGGAAATCGCAATATTCTCGACAAACAATAATTCTTTACCGCGATCGCGATATTTCATCTAGGATCATGAATAACAAACAAGATAAATTAAATCAGTTTCTCATTGATGTAGCAGAATTTTTCGAGAAATACTACTCGAAAGGAGTGAATGAAATAGTCGTGAAAGAAGAAGAGGATAAATCTATCTCTATTACCTTCTCTGGTGATTGTAATTCTACAATTGAAGTAACTTCGTGTAGTGAAGAAATTACAGTGATATTTTCCGAGTCACACTGGCATATTGATGATTATAGTGAACCCTGTAACATGGATAGCATTTACAGGAATTCAATCCGGAGTATTATGGATATTCTCGATCTCGAAGTCGGAACATATTCATGCTGGAATAACGATGTATGTTTGGGAGGTGTTTCTTTTGCATCTTCAATCGAGGATGCACTTCAGTCTGCTAGAAATACATTTCAAGACGTAAATGAAATCCGTATAAAAGTTTGGGGTAATCCCCTTAAAATTTATAAATAACAAACAAAAATCATCTGTCTGTTTTTCCCTTGTATGAGAAGTATTCTTTTTTAAGAATTGCGATCGCGTTTTCAGTTTCCGAATTCCTTTCTACTCGATCGCAATATTCTCGACAAACAATAATTCTTTGCCGCGATCGCGATATTTCATCCCGTAAACTTGTAATTCATAGTTTCCTGGGGCTAAATCTGTTAAAGTACCATCGATTGTATAATTGCAGGAACAGCGACAATAACTGCCTGAATTCCGTTCAACAATCGTAATGATATTATTATTCACTTGGCTTTCTAATTGAATATCGGCACAACAGGCATATCCTAAACTATGTGAAAAGGAAACCACATTTTTTTTCACTTCAACGCGAATATCCCTGGGGAAAAACTCATTTTTTAATTGTTTTTGCGTACACGATCGCAAGAAATCATCTTCACAACCACTGACGGAGAATGTTAATTGTGGAAGTGTTGTGGTTCTATCCGATGAGGTTTGACTGCGAACCGCTAACCCAAAACCTGATGCTAATAGCAAAGCGGGTGTTAAAATGGAAAGGAGATATTTATACACGATATTGAATTGTATAAGTATAAGGGTTTGGAGACCAAACCCCTATAAACGACAAATATCTCAAGGGTTTGGAGACCAAACCCCTACTATAAACGACAAATATCTCGATGACCATTTTTATGCCATCGAGATATTTTAAAGGGATGAAGAAGAGATGAAGAATTAAAGAAAAAGAATGAAGAAATGATAAATTTTTCCCTTATCCCTCTTGCCTTTTTCCCTTTTCTTAATTCTCTCCTGTTATTGATAAACCATCAACCCAAATGCGGGGACAAACTCCGGATGGTGTTAATTCTGGTTCTTTCTCCACGTAAATGATAGATTTCAAAACTTCGCGGATATCTCCTGCGACGGTTCCTGCGTCAATGCTAACGCGATCGCCTTTATTCATCAGCCAACCATCAAAAGGTAGAGAAAAGGAGCCTTGTAGGGAGTTTACCCCCGCATGGAGGGCATTTAACTCATCAATTAAGATCGTGTTTTCTGCTTCCTCCAGCTTATATTCTTGTTCCGGAGATTGCCCCTGAAAAACATGGTAAAAATGGGGACTGACGGTAATTTTTGCCCCTAAATTGGCGTGTCCTGTGGGTGTAGCATTCATCCGTTTTGCTGTTCCTGCACTATGCAGAAATCCCGTGAGAATTCCTTCAGTAATTAAGGGGATACGACGGGTGGGAGTTCCTTCTCCATCAAAGGTTTCAGCCGCTACATTATCCTTGTGCAGTGCATCATCGCACACAGAAAGTAAGGGGGAGGCGATCGCTTCTCCTAAAGATTCTGGGGTACAAAGACTTTGTTTATCTAGGATACTTTGGGCATTAACCATATTAGAAAATGCCCCTAATAAACTTAAAAAAGCCTCAGCAGAAAAGACAACTCGATATTTCCCTGAAGGTACTTTTTGATAGTTGAGGTGACTGATGGTTTTTTCCGAGGCTTCTTTAACGCAGTCGGCGATCGCCAAAGCCTCCATTCCCTGACTCATGCGAAAACTACCACCACTACGAGGTTTTTTCTCGGCCTCTTCGGTTTTGGTATAGAGATATACCATTGCGTAAGTGCGCCCTTCCTCTCGCAATGCCCCTTCGCTATTGAGGTAAAAGCGATCGATATCCTGTTGGGATAAACTATTGTAGGGAACGCTTTCGATCGCCGGATGAGTCTCCAGTAACTCTTTTTCTGCATTGAGTAACTTGTCAATTAACTCAGAAACAGGAATTTGACTGGTTTTATTATATTGAACATCGGGCAGAGGATTGGTCGCTTCTGGACTAAAATCGGGGATATTTTCTTTAACTCCGAAAAAACTGGCCTCGCAAGCTGTTTTCAAGGCCAATTTAATGCCATTGGGATCGACATCGGTAGTGCTAGTTACTCCTACCGTATCATTCTCATTCCAAACTCGAACGATAACGCTAGAACGGTTAGAGGCTTTTACTTGTTTGGGTTCACCGCGATCGACTTGTACATTCGTTGAGTCAATTGAAGACCCATAGATATCATACTTTTTGATGCCTAGCGATCGGGCAATATCTCCTGTATAGTTGGCCAATTCTCGAACTTGAATCATATTACTGGAAAGGATGAAGAATAAATTATGAGAGATGAATGATGAGGGACGAATTAGGAATTAGGA
Organism: Spirulina sp. 06S082; assembly: GCF_034932145.1. Taxonomy (NCBI): domain Bacteria; kingdom Bacillati; phylum Cyanobacteriota; class Cyanophyceae; order Spirulinales; family Spirulinaceae; genus Spirulina; species Spirulina sp. 06S082. The sequence continues at coordinate 6,071 of NZ_JAYGHV010000130.1, forward strand.
ATTCTTTAACTATCTTCCACCGACAACGATCGAATCGACTTTAATATGAGGCTGTCCGACGGTGACGTAAATACTACCGCTAACGGAACCACAAAAGCCAGGTGCAAGACTGAGATCGTCAGAACACATAGAAATTTTGTTCATAATTTCCTTGGCTTCCCCAATTAAAATTGCTCCTTTGAGAGGTTTGGTCACTTTTCCTTGTTCGATTAAATAAGCCTCATCAACTCCAAAGTTAAATTCTCCCGTGGGTCCGACACTTCCACCCCCCATTTTCTTACAATAAATGCCTTTGTCAATGGAGGCAAAAAGCTCGTCAACACTATAAGAACCAGAGGCAATGTAAGTATTACGCATCCGAGAAGCCGCAGCAAAACTGTAATTTTGACGGCGACCGCTTCCCGTGCGAGGATGTCCAGTACGCACAGATCCGGCGCGATCGGCAAGGAAGTTTTTCAGGATACCATTTTCAATTAAAAGTGTGCGCTGAGTCGGCATTCCCTCATCGTCCATATCCAACGATCCAAAAGCATCTTCCGATCGCCCTTCATCCCAAGCTGTTAGATTTTCGTGGGCAATTTTTTCACCCTTTTTATCAATAAAAGGCGTAGTTTTACGTTCGATCTGCGTTGTTTCTAACAGATGTCCGCAGGCTTCGTGAAAAATAACTCCACCAAAATGGTTTGCCATAATAATCGGATATTCTCCCGATTCAACATAATCCGCATAGAGCATTTTACCTGCGGTTTCTGCCAATTCTTCGGCGGTTTTTTCGTAACCCCAATTTCTCAAGAAATCCGGATCGCTAGTATCTCCATCTCGCAAACCGTTTGAAGTGCGATTTTCTCCATCAGCACAGAGTAAATTAGAACCCACGGTTTGAGTTAAGCGAATATCCCGAGCAAATGTACCATCACTGGCAGCAACCATCACTTCTTGCCAGTCTCGGGAGTAAATGCTACGACGAGATTGAATGTGAGAGGCTTTTTTCTCCAATTGGTCATTAGCAGCCAGTAAAATATCCCCCATTTCCTGCATTGAACTGCATTCAGGCAGCCATTTTTCCTTATCTTTGGCTGCTGCATAGTCCCGGATCATTTCCAAGTAAATTTCGGGAACGTAGGCATTAGGTGAGGGGATATTTAAGCCGAGAATAGATAGCCCTTTTTCGAGTGCAGCTTTTAAACCATTAAAAGACAGATTGTTGGTACTAACATAACAATCTCCTTTACCATGAAAAACCCGAACGCCAGCCCCCGTTGCTAATCGAGGACTAATGCTAGTAATTGCTGCCTCTTCTGCCAAACAACTAATATAGTTACTTCGTTCTAGAAAAATTTCGACAAAATCCGCTCCGGCTGCCCGTCCGAGTCCGAGAAGTGTTGAAAGAGGGGCTTCCCAAGTAATATCAAAACATTCTGGGGTAGAGATGTATTGGAGGGCGGGTAATTCTTTTGTGAGTAGAAGCGTGCTTGGAGGCATAATAAGTAAGCTGAGTTAAAGGTTAATTAAGTTACAAACCCTTCAATTGCCAGGAATTTTTACGATCGCCAATTTGTAAGTTGAAGTAGGCTACGGATTCACAAATTTGAGCGACAATTTTGAGGCTCAATTGGAACAGTAGCTGATATTGGGCGATCGCTATCCTCCCAGTCTAGCAAAATCCCCTCTCTTGCCAACCCCACAAAAAATGTAGTATTGCGAATTACGAATTAAATATGGCAGATTGGGAATAACTAATCAATATAATTAAAATCAAGAAAAGAGGAAATTTTGGTTAAAATTCGCTGTGGCAATAAGGTTTTTTCCAATATTGAAGGAATTTTGTTTGATAAGGACGGAACATTGGAAGACTCGCAAAACTTTTTGCGAGAACTGGCACAAAAGCGATCGCGTCTCATTGATGCACGCATTCCTGGCATTGGCGAACCGTTACTGATGGCTTTTGGACTGAATGAAGGCAGCCTCGATCCCACGGGTTTAATGGCTGTGGGCAGTCGTCGCGATAACCAAATAGCAGCAGCAGCCTATATCGCCGAAACGGGACGCAGTTGGCACGAAGCCCTCGAAATTGCGCGTTTTGCTTTTGAAGAAGCCGATAAATATATCCAGCGTACCCCGCAAAACTCGCCCCTTTTTCCAGGCAGTTTGGCGGTTTTACAGTCCTTATCGGCAACTGAGTTAAAACTGGGCATTCTCTCCGCAGATTCAACCCCAGGAGTCGAAAATTTTATCGATCGCGCGGGCATTGGGAACTATATTAACTTAGCGCGGGGAGTCGAGCCGAATGGACCGGGCAAACCGGAGCCGAGGCTTTTCCTGGAAGCCTGTGATGCCCTCTCGACTACCCCAGAAACGACGTTAATGGTGGGAGATTCTGCTTTGGATTTTGAAATGGCACAGAATGCAGGTTCGGCAGGAGTTGTGGGCATTTGTTGGGGCAATGCTAATGCCCCCGTACTCAGGAAAGCTGATGTTGCTATTGCTCATTTGAATGAGTTAGTTATTATTGATGGGGAATAAAAAATAGGAAGGAGAAATGGGGCGCGACGCAAAAAAGAGATATCAACTAGGAATGAGGCTAGTGCTGGGTTCCGGTGCGATCGCCGTGGCAGGTATTGGCGGTTATTTAGGATACTGGTTTTTCTTTAATCCCAATACCAAGGCAATTTCCGTACAGGCGATCGCGATCGAACGGGGAGAGGTGGTTAAATCTGTACCTGCGGGAGGAGTTGTGCAACTGGGCAACCAACAATCCTTGAAAGTTCCCACCTCTGCCGATCGCGCGGCTATTGTCGAGGCGATCGCAGTGAGTGTTAATAGCCCTATTACAGAAGGACAAATTCTCGTTCGACTCAGAGATCCCGAGGGACAAACTCAAGTCAATGAACAGCGTTTACAAATCCAAAAACAGCAACTTGCTCTTGAGGAAAAAGAACGGGCTATTTTGCAAGCTCAAGCTGCACTCGATCTCGCTAAAAACGATCTGCAAATTCAGCAACAGAATAATAGTGCTATTCGTAAAGCCGAAAGCGATCGCGATCGCGCCCAGGAAAAAATAAAAGAACAACAAATTGAATTAGAAGCCTTACAAGTCGAACTCGAATCAACTCGCGATTTAGTTAAGCAAGGTTATTTAGCCGCTAATGAGCAAAGAACTCAAGAACAAATTTTCAGGACAACTGAAGCAACATTACGAGATTATGAAAAAAATCTTCAACAAGCAGAATTAGACTTAAAAAATCAGCGTTTGATGGAACAGCAAACCTTGAAACAATTACAGGAAAAAATTCGCATTCAGGAAATTGCCTTAGAAGATGCTCGTTCTGCGGTACAAACTTCCCGAAGAGACCTCGAAAGAGAACAAATTAATCTCATAAAAAGCGAACAAAATTTTGAAAAAAATAGTTTAATTCGAGCGACAACAACGGGACGAGTTTTAGATATTAATGTTAAAGAAGGAGAAGTTCTCAAACAAGATAGTATTTTGCTCACTATTGGCGATCCGCGCCGAGAAGAAGTTGAAATTCGTTTAACCACATTACAGGCAGCTTTAGTAAAAATCAATCAACCGGCTATTGTTTCTGCGATCGGCTTAATTTCCGGTTCTTTTCCAGGACAAGTCAAGGAATTAGGAAAAGTGGCTTTAGAAGATGCAAATACATCACAATCTCGAGGAGGCACTCAAAGCGCAGTAAAAGCCGTTGTTGTTTTAAATCGTCCCAGTAAACAACTCATTCCAGGGAGTCAAGTCAGTGTTGAAATTATCATCGATCGCCAAGCAAATGCGATCGCGCTACCCCCTCAATTTATTCAAGATAGCGACAGTAAAAATCCTTATGTTTGGGTGCTTTCTGACTCTGGAACAGCAGAACGTCGCGAGATTAAATTAGGTTTAGTGGGAGATACATCGACGGAAATTAAAACAGGTTTAGAGCCTGGGGAACAAGTTGTCAGTCCTCCCCCCGATGGCTCTATTGAAGAAGGGATGAAACTGATGCCAATTATTGATGAACAGCAAATAACCAATAATGATAATGAGTGAGCGAATAAACTATGTTTTTTGATTTATTACAAATGAGCTTAAGTTCGCTCAAAAGAAATAAAATGCGAACCTTACTTACAATTCTGGGTATATTTATGGGAGTTTTAGCTGTAAATGCAACCTTGCAAGTTAAAAGCATTAGTAGTACCAAAATTATCAAGCGCTTGTCGGAACGAGAAGCCCCTCATTTAGAGATTTGGACAGCATTTAGTACCTTAGAAGACCTGAATTATCTGAAACAAGAATTAAAAGGAATTCATTCAGTTAGTGCGACAGTTTCCGATTGGCAGAATAATCGCGTTATTTATCGCGATCGCCAAGAAAATATGCAATTATCTGCTGTTTCAGAAGAATATTTTACAGCGACGGGGCGACAAATATTGCCCAATTTAGGCAGAAAATTATTGGATGATGATTTCAAGAACTATCGCAATTCTTTAGTTATCGATCGCATTGGCAGAGAACGCTTATTTAGGGAAGATAATCCCATTAACAAAATTGTCTATATTCGAGGAGTTCCTTATCGAATTGTCGGCGTGATGGAGAGTAAACAAAAACAATATCAATCCGAGGAACCAATTGCAGAATTTGTGATGCCTCTTTCAACTCATCTCGCTCTAACCAACCAGCGTGAAATTCGTCAATTTATCATTCGTCCCGATCGCCTCGATCGCATAGAAGCGCTTAAACCTCAAATTAAAACATTATTACACAAGAAGCACCCAGAGTTACAGGAATTATCTTTTAGAGATTATCCTTATGTTAATAGTAATGTCGAAGATATTTTAAAAGACCGAGAAATTGCTCGTATTGCAGCCAATAGTTTATTAGCGGCGGGAATTATTTCTTTAATTGTTTCTGGAGTTGGTATTGCTAATATTACGATCGCATCGGTTTTAGAAAGAACGCCAGAATTAGGGTTAAGGCGAGCAATTGGAGCGCAGAAAAAGCAGATTTTAGCTCAAATTCTACTCGAAGCAATTATTGTTAGTTCTCTCGGCGGTTTGGGGGCGATCGCTTTGGTAAATAGTGTAACTTTCCTCTTAACCCAACAAGAAAACCTTGCTTTACCTCCCTATAAATTTAATATTGAAAATGTTCTTCTCTCTTTGAGTGCGGCGATCGCTACGGGAGTCGGTTCGAGTCTTGTTCCCGCTATTCGCGCCAGTCAAGTTGAACCTGTAAAAGCACTGCGGGATAATTAACTTAATAAGACTTAGGTAGCTAGGGAGCGAGACGCTCCCACTACAGCATTCTATCATCACGGTAATAATACTTAATCCTACTCCCTATTTCTCAACTTAAAAGAACTGCGATGTTGAGGAGAAATCCCGTATTTTTCAATCCCTTGGCGATGACGTTTTGTACCATATCCTTTGTTCGCCGCGAGATCGTAGTGGGAATATTTTTGAGCAAAACGCGCGATTAATTCATCTCGCCAAACCTTAGCAATAATACTTGCTGCTGCGATCGCAGAAGATTGCCGATCGCCGCCAATAATTGTTTGTTGTGAAATCTCTAAATGAGGAATAGGAAATTTGCCATCAATTAAACACAATTCTGGAGTTAAATCTAACTTCAAAATAGCCCGTTTCATCGCCAATAAAGAAGCCTGTAAAATATTGAGGCGATCGATTTCCTTCACGGTGGCATAACCAATACGCACATCCGTTGCGATCGCAGGAATCATCAATGCGAGTTCGCGGCGTTTCTTGGCGGAAAGCTGCTTGCTATCGCAAACCCCTAGGGCTTGTAATTGCTGACATTGAGACAAAGGAAGACAAACAACCGCCGCGACGACGGGTCCAAATAAAGCACCCCGCCCCACCTCATCTACTCCGGCGATCGGCATTTCCGCATGGGCATTATCCGATACATAGGAATATTCAAAATTGGGAACGGGGTAACTTTTCATGGAACAAGTTTACTGAGCAGACGAACGACGACGGCGACGGCGAATAACGGGTCGCTTATCAGAATCTTCATCATCAGTATCGGATTCTTCCGCCTCATCAGGAGATTCCTCGATCGCCTCTTCAAACTCTTCTGTTTCATCCTCAACTATTTCTTCTTTCTCAATAGGGCGATCGATGACGGACTCTTCTTCAGATTCCCAACTTGTTTCAGAAGTTGTTTCAGAAGTTGTTTCGGAAGTTATTGCAGAAGCTATTTTAGGAGATTTGGGTTCATGGATAGAAAGCACAACAGCACGGGGGTCTTTCACCTCTCGATCGGCAAGGATTAAAGGAGATATCCCCATCGACGCATAGACATCCTGTTCGAGGGTTGTCATTTCAACCGTCACCTTCTCCGGAGGTGGCGTATCTCGTCGAGAAATGCGGCGATCGTAGCGATCGTTCACATCTTCTTCCGGGGTCGAAAAATCCTCCTCCGGTTCTTCGCTGCGACTATTCCCCCCATTGAGCCGGATTTTCGTCACTTTATTGGGGGTTTCCACCTCTCCAACTCGACGGCGACGGCGACGGCGATTTCCAGCTAGATTTTGTTCCTGATAATTGGGATGATTCAGGAGATCGAGTTCTTGAGGATTATCCTCCGCCCCAAGGTCTAAAAGCCCGTCTATTTCATCATCTCGCTTTTCAGGGAGTTTGGGGGAGGGTATAGAAAGGACTGGAAGGCTTTGGCTTTTTTCGCTCGGTTCCTCCTCGACTTCCATACCGGGTAAATTAGAAACATGACCAAAACCGCCACAAGTTGGACATTCTTTGCCAAAGAGTTCGTAAATGTTTTGTCCTTGACGCTTGCGGGTCAGTTCCACCAGACCTAATTCTGACAGTTGGGCGATTTGGGGACGCGCTTTATCCCCACTCAAAGCATTATTAAAGGTTTCCAGCAAATCGAGGCGATCGCGGTGGGAGTCCATATCGATGAAATCTACCACGATCACGCCGCCAATATTTCTGAGACGAAGTTGGCGGGCGATTTCTGTGGCGGCTTCATTATTCGTCCATAGCACCGTTTCTCGAGCCGTGGATGACCGGGTAAAGGAGCCGGAGTTGACATCAATTACCACCAATGCTTCCGTGGGTTCAATGATGATATAACCGCCAGAAGGAAGATCGACCCGAGGCTTGAGGGCTTCGAGAATGGCCGCATTAACGCGGAAAAATTCGAGAATGGGTTGGCGTTCGCGGTGATGGTCGATGAGAACCCCTTCCGGCGATCGCCCTCCACTCCAATTCTGCAAATGTTGTTTAACTCGTTTAACCGCATCGCTCGAGTCCACCACGATGCGATTAACATCGGCGCTGTAAATGTCCCGCAAAACGCGCTGAATGAAGTCATCATCGCGGTTGAGTAAAGTCGGGGGTTTAGTGACATTGGCTTGTTGTTGAATGTCTTCCCATTGTTTTTGGAGGTATTCTAAATCCTCCATAATGGCTTCTTCATTTTTCCCGTCGGCTTCCGTCCGTACTAATAACCCCATTCCGGCTGGCTTGATCAAAATGGCCAAAGCTCTCAGGCGCGATCGCTCGGTTTCATTTTTGATGCGACGGGATAAATTAACCCCTCGGCCATAGGGCATCAGAACCAAATAGCGTCCGGGGAGGGTAATATTGCCCGTTAGCCGGGGACCTTTATTTCCCGTCGGCTCTTTCATAACTTGGACGAGAACTTTTTGGTGGGGGGCCAGCAGTTCGGTAATGGCTCCAGCACCTCGACGCAATCGCAAGGGACCTAAGTCCGTGACGTGCATAAAGCCGTTTCGTTCAGCATCGCCAATGTTGACGAAAGCGGCATCAATTCCTGGGATGACATTTTCTACGGTTCCAACATAAATATCGCTGACTTGTTGGGTTCCCGTAGAGACAACAAGTTCTTGAACTCGATCTTCAGAAAAAATGGCGGCAATTTGATGTTGTTCTGCAATAATGATCTGCTTGGGCATGCAATTTCCTCAATACTCTATCGATTCGGTGAAAGCATCCATGAAAGCATCCATGCGCGACGATTCGGATTGTTTAAATCCTTGGAAAAGCGATGCAACCTTACTCTTTTTGAGCGCAAGGCTTCGCGATCGCGCTGGTTAAAGAAGCTCTATGGGGTCAAGAAAAACTTTTTGAAATAGCAAACAAAACTGAAGCAAAACCGAGATGGGAGCAGAATTTTGAATCTCACTCACAATGGGTTATGGGGAGAAAACGATAATTGGAGATTAACTCAACTCTCAACCTTGGTTAGGTCGGACTGCGAGCGATCGCAATCCCTTCCCTGACAAGTTGGGTATCTCTCTACACCCGAACCTCAAACTGAATAATTTTTTGGATTACCGTTTTGAGTCCGCGCTCTCCCAATAACGGGCTAGTAGCAAGAGTGAATCTCACAAATTTTCCCCTCAAGGCATTTCCTGATATCCGCACTCATTTTAGTGCAAGCAACCAACAGTTTCTTGCTTGTTTCTCCAAACAATTTAAACTGATGAGGTTTAATGGGAGGGGATGAAATTCGCTCGGTGCTAACTATTTCTTGCCTGCCCAATTATACCTTGTTCTTGACATCTCCCCGCTTTAAAAAGACGGGGATTCTGTGGTTAATCCACCGAAAGCGGGCGGCGCTTTTAAAGGGCGGAAATAGTTCCGCCCACAGCACCTTGTTAAAACCGCGCTTTCGCCAAGTCTGTCAACAGACTCCTACATCCCTTGGCTAAAAAATAGCTGTGGACTTACATGGAAGTATTGTAACGCAAGACGGGTTAAAACCCGTTGCGTTCGATGTCCATTGATTAAAATCAATGGCTAACCCTCACTCTCTAGCTTTAGGTTTGTTTTCTGTTGCTCTTCTTTTTGGAGACTGTTGTAGCGGTGGATTGGGCTTGACGTAAGGCGCGAATTGTGGTTAGGGTCGCTTCGGCAACGCGATCGATTTCTGCTTCGGTATTAAAGCGTCCGATGCCAAAGCGCAGGGAGGCATAAGCAAGGGTTTCTGATCGCCCCAAGGCAGTCAGTACATGGGAGGGGGCGTTTTTCGTGCTGGTGCAGGCGGAACCGGAGGAGACGGCTGTAACGTTTTGTAAACCTAAGAGTAATGCGGAGCCATCTACTCCTTCGACACTAATATTAAGATTTCCAAACAAACGGCGATCGCGGTGTCCGTTGAGGTGAATGCCGTCGAGTTGGCTGAGTTTTTCCCAGAGGCGATCGCGCAATTTCCCGGTGCGTTGTCCTTCGCTTTCCATTTCTGCCAGTCCCAATTCTACGGCTTTAGCAAAACCGACAATTTGAGGGGGATAGAGGGTTCCCGATCGCAGTCCCTTTTCTTGTCCTCCTCCTTGAATTTGCGAGGCGAGTTTCACTCTCGGATCGCGCCGACGGACGTATAATGCGCCGATTCCCTTGGGTCCGTAGACTTTATGTGCTGTTAGGGACATCAGATCGATGTTCATTTCGTTGACATCGAGGGGAATTTTGGCGATCGCTTGGGCGGCATCACTATGAAATAAAACTTCATGTTTACGACAAATTTGGCCAATTTCTGCTAAGGGTTGCAATACACCAATTTCATTATTGGCTGCCATCACCGATACTAAAATTGTGTCGGGACGAATTGCTTTTTCTAGTGTTTCTAAATTGAGCAAACCATCTTTTTCTACAGTTAGAAAAGTAATTTCAAATCCGAGGGATTGGAGATAAAGACAAGGATCGAGGACGGCGCGATGTTCGCTTTCTAGGGTAATAATATGTCGTCCTTGGGTGTAATATGCCTCTGCAACTCCTTTAATGGCTAAATTATTGGCTTCTGTGGCACCACTGGTAAAAATAATCTCTTCTGGGGTTCCATTAATGCTGTTGGCGATCGCTTCTCTGGCTTGTTTTACGGCGGCTTCGGCTTCCCAACCATAAGCATGATTAATACTGGAAGGATTGCCAAATCGCTCGGTAAAATAGGGTAACATGGCTTCAACAACTCGCCGATCGACGGGGGTTGTGGCGTGGCAATCGAGGTAAATGGGACGATGAACCATAAAAATTATAGTTTTGCATTTTGAGTCTATTTTATACTAATTTGCAAGTTGTAGGGTTATACAAATATATTTTGTCAAGACACCATGAACTAGATATTACTCAAGTATTGTACAAAAAAGAGAGTAGAATCCATGAAATTGAAAGAGAAAATGCCTGCGAATTGGTCGAAAATTTTAGCGGAGGAGTTTAAGCAATCTTATTTTAAGAAGTTGGAAGCATTTGTTTTGCAAGAGTATGAAAAACAACCTATTTATCCTCCTCTCGATCAAGTTTTTGCTGCTTTTGAATATGCCGCTTTTGAGGATGTTAAAGTTTTGCTTTTAGGTCAAGACCCCTATCATGGAGAAGGTCAAGCGCATGGGTTATCTTTTTCAGTGCGATCGGGGGTGAAAATTCCCCCTTCTTTGCGGAATATTTTTAAAGAGTTAAACTCTGATATTGGTTGCGATATTCCTCAAGAAGGGTGCTTGACAGATTGGGCAAAACAGGGGATTTTATTGCTTAATGCTGTCTTGACGGTTCGCAAAAAAGAAGCGGCATCTCATGCTTCTCAAGGCTGGGAAACATTTACCGATGCTATCATTCGTAAATTGAGCGATCGCCAAAAACCTTTAGTTTTCTTACTGTGGGGTGGATATGCTCGCAAGAAGGCCAAGTTAATTGACATCAAACGTCATATTATTATTGAATCGGCACATCCCTCACCTTTATCAGCAAAGAAATTCTTAGGGACGCGCCCTTTTTCTCAGGTCAATGAAGCCTTACAAAAATTAGGCTATTCTCCTATTAATTGGCAATTAGAAAACTCACAAATCATAACGAAGAAACCATGACAAATTTACTCTTTCATCTTGCTATTCCCATTAATGATATTAACAAAGCCAAGCCCTTTTATGTAGAAGCATTAGGCTGCGAAGTCGGTCGAGAATCCTCCCAGGCTTCTATTCTCAACTTTTACGGTCATCAAGTGGTTCTGCATACAACAAAAGAACCTCTCTCTCATCAAAATGGAATTTATCCTCGACATTTTGGCTTGATTTTTCTGGAAGAAAAAGACTGGGAAAATGTGTTAGAAAAAGCAAAGAATCATCACTTAACGTTTTATCAAGAACCAAGATTGCGTTTTTCGGGTCAGTTAACCGAACATCGTACTTTCTTTTTAGAAGACCCGTTCTACAATTTATTAGAGTTCAAATTTTATCGCCATTATGAAGCAATTTTTGGCGGTCGAGAAGTTGCTGAGGTTGGCGATCGCTAATTCACTAACCACTAACCACTAACCACTAACCACTAACCACTAACCACTAACCACTAACCAGTTGAGGTAATCTCAAAAAGTGGTACGGTAAATGTGACCGTCGAACCTAAATTTTCACCCATGCTAAAAAAGTTGATCTTACCTCCCATCAGTTCAACAAGAGTTTGAGAAATTGACAATCCTAATCCTGTTCCTCCATAAGATCGAGTGCGTCCACCACTCACTTGAGCAAACTTTTGAAACAAGGTATCTTGTTTATCTAAAGGAACGCCAATTCCCGTATCAGCAACGCGAATTCTCGCCATTCCAGGACATTCGCGATCGTTTACTACAACTTTTTTTCGGGTAATATCAACGTCGATTGTTACTCCTCCTTCATGGGTGAATTTAATTGCATTACCGACTAAATTCAGGAGAACTTGCAAGAGACGTTGATGACTTCCATAAAGAAAAATAGACTCTTGAGTTTCGGGGAGTTGAATCTCGAAATTTAACCCTTGTTTTTCAGCTAGGGGTCTCATTTTTTTGTCTAAATCAATAAAGGTATTATTGAGAGAGAATCGAACGAAATTTACCTCCATTTTCCCGGCTTCAATTCTGGCCAGATCGAGAACATCATTAATGAGATTGAGCAAATGTAGCGCTGATTTATGAGCCTGTTCGACAAATTCTCGCTCTTCTTCTGGATCGTCTGCCATGTCGTCTAAAATGAATTTAAGGAAATTAATAATTCCATTAAGGGGTGTTCTTAACTCATGGGAAGTACCCGCTAAAAATTCACTTTTGAGACGAGAGGCTTCGGCTGCTTCTTCGCTGGCTTGTTTGGCTTGTTTGTAGAGATTAGCATGAGCGATCGCGATCCCCATCAGATCGGCTAATTCTCGCATGAGTTCGATTTCGACATTGTTCCAATGACGATAGCGATCGCATTGTTGCAAGCAAATCAAAGCATTGCGTTTATTCTGATAAAAAGCAGAAACCACTAAGACCGATTTTTGCTCAAAAAGTGCTGTTTCAACGCAATCAATGGCGATCGGTTCATCGGTTTGCAGCGCTTGTTGCAAATAAGGTTCTCGACGAGTATCCAATCGTTCTCTCAATAGGGATTTAAAGGGTTGTTTACAATATTCTGTTTCTACCTTTAAAACTTTTGTATTAGGATGACAGGAAATCATCAAAACACGAGATACTCCTAATTCTTGCCCCAATTTACGAGCAGTTTCCTGCCAAATAGTTTCTGCATCTAAGGTAATTCTCAGAGTGCGAGAAATTTGCGAAAGTAAATTTTGATAGGGATTGCGGTGAATATTGCGAGCAACTTGAGTAATAAATTCTTGATAATTATCTTCTGGTATTATTTGGGAGCTATTTTGAGATGATTGGGGAGACTTAGCGATCGCATTTTTATCGAGAAGAGAACCGATAACCAAGACAGAAGTTATGGGACTTTGCGATCGCAAAATTGGAGTGACGGACAATTCAAATGGTAATGCTTCCTCTTTCCAGACAAAAAAACAGTAAAAATTCTGAGGTCTTCTCTTTTCCACCACCTGCATCAAGGTTTCCTGATAGCTTTCTGCATCAGTGGGAGTAAAAATATCTCGCCAATGATGACCAATGATTTGTTCGGGATTTAGACCATATTCTGGCGCAAATTTCCAGTAAAAAGAAAGATATTTACCCGAAATATCTTGAGTAAATATCAATTCCGCTCCCAAATCTTGCCAATTTAAGGAATGGATCGATGTTGCAGCAGCGTTCATTGCGGTAGACCCCATAAGCAACTCAGAAATTCATCGTACACCCCATTTTCCTCAATCGTTCCATTCTCCTCGGGGGGGAACGGGGGGATTGCGTCTAAAGGTTCGGGTCAGTTCGTCATCTTGCTCTCGTTCCCCTCGCAACCATTGTTTGATTGCTGTTTCAATAATGCGGCTGGGATCGTTACTCAGGTGCTTGAGTTGGTCGAGTAAATCTGAATCGAGACGGATGGAAACTTCAACTTTCTCAGCAAGACGCTGAGATGGGGTTGCATTTTCACTCATGGCGTTTTCCTTATGCCTGTTCAATAATTTTGCAGTCTATTATTATATTACCCGATCGCTCCAGAGAAACGGAGGAAAGCAAAATGCTGTTTGCATTACTGTTAATTTTTAAGTATCAAACTTGACAAGTTTTGGCCGTTATGATAGTCCTCGTGCTATTTATTTATGTTTTTAAAAAGGTATTGCGTTTGGGTTTTCGGGAGGAGGTGCGTTTTTTTCGGGTTGAGGAAGTGGCTGAATTGTTGGTAGTTGGGAATTGTTTTCAATTTCTGACAAATTTTTAAAAAAGTTTACCTCTAAATCTAGAACTTCTCCTTCAAATATACTAGCAAATTCATTGGCGGCTAATAAGGTTTCGCTTTCTTCTTCTTCTTTTGGTTCTGCGATCGCGGATTCTGGTGGAGAATCTATTTTAGAAGCAGGAATGCGATCGCCCTTTTTTTTGGTATCTATTTTTTCTCTAACTGGGGATACAGGGGATTTTTTAATGCTGGTGCTTTGGGAATTGGCGATCGCTTTTTCTTTAACGGCACTATTTTGAGAACTTAAGTTCGATCTAACTTCGGGATTGGGTTTGGCGATCGCTGTAGTTGCTGAAAATGGAGATTTAGCTGGGGTAATATTCTCATTAGGTTTGGCGATCGTCCTAGAATTAGATTCTATTCTAGGGGATTTGTTTTTTTTTTCTGTTTGAATTTTTACTTTAATTTTTTGTTGCCAAACTTGTTCAAATGCTGTTTCAATTTGGGGGATTTTTGTTTGAGCAAGTTTGAGTAAGTTGGGCTGGTTCATCCCTAAGTAGGCGATCGATTCATCAATATCAAAGTCTATTAAAACACAGCTTTGTTTAACTAATGCGCGTGAGGCTGGAGGTTCAATTGTTTGTAAGACTTTTTGCCAACTTTCCTCAACTCTTTTTTGAAATCGTTCTTCATTTGATAATGCTTGTCTAGGTACAGAATTTGATACTGTTTGCGAAGGTTCTTGAACTGTAGAAAATGGTGATTTTTCCGCAGTGGATTGAGGTTGAGAAATTGCTGGTTTGGGTTGAGATGTAGTCGGTACTTGGGTTGTTTGATTAGGGGCTATTCTGGTTTGATTTGATGTTAATTGTCTGTTAGATTCAGGTGCATTATTATTGGGCAAAGATGCCGCGATCGCGCTAGGTAAGAGTCCCAATAAGGTCACTTCTAACCATAACCGAGGTTGAGTTGTATTTTTAATTTGGACTTCACTTTCTTTGAGTTTTTGCTGTCCCTGCAAAATCACAGCAATATCCCATTGTTTCGCTTCTTGGCATAATTCTTGCCAAGTTGGAGTTGTTACAGCAACCAGATCGCTACGTTGAGGAGATGTTTTGGCAATCAACAAATTGAGATAAAATGTAGCTAAATTTTGTAGAACAATGAGAGGTTCTCTACCTCGATCCATTAAATGCCGACATTGTTCGATCACTGCTTCAGGATTGTCAGAATGAATTGCTTTTAATAATACTAATAAATCTCGTTCGGGAACGGCTCCAACTAAATCCCAAACTTTTTCCACTGTAACTTGGTCTGGAATCAAACTCAATTGATCTAATAAACTTTCTGCATCTCTCAAGCCTCCATTGGCAATTTGTGCCACAAGCGTTACAGCATCCCTAGCAATATCAATTTCTTCCTTTACTGCAATATAAGTTAAATGCTTAACCATTGATTCGAGAGGAATGCGTCTAAAATCAAAACGCTGACAGCGAGAAATAATAGTATTTAAAACCCGTTGTGGATCTGTCGTCGCTAAAACAAAAATAACCCGATTTGGAGGCTCTTCTAATGTTTTTAAAAGAGCGTTAAATGCAGGGGTACTTAACATATGACAATTATGAACTAATAAACCATTCGCTACAAAATTATGATTATCTTCTACTTCAAGATCGTAAACTTTTTCATAACCATCGCGGTGGACAGATTCGACCTTCTCCAAATTTGTAATCCATTGAGGGGATTGAGTATTGTTGTAACTCTGACAGCCATTTTCGACTAGATTTTGCTCCCATTTTAAGGGTTTTATTGCCTCCACATTCACAGGGGATAGTATCTTCATTCCTTCTTTTACGTTTTTTGCTTCGATCCATCCTTTTTCTGTCCGAATGAGATGATTTTCAGTACAGCGAAGTTCGCGATCGCCAGTTTTGATAACAAGGATTTCTTTAACTCCCCGTTTTAACCAGCGTCGCACTTTCTTATATTCCCATACTCTTGCAACCTCGTTGTAACTGAGAACCATTTTTCCCTTTAATTTAGGATCGTCGATCCGCATTAATCCTGCACGGGTTTGAACCAGAGAATCTCCCGTCAAACATTCATCAATAACATAAACTTTATAACGACATTGAACAGGGGCAAATTGAGCGCGTTCGATGATTTCTCGAATATTATCAACTCCAGTATTACTGGCTGCATCAATTTCAATAACATCCATCGCTGAACCTCGAGCAATTTGCCGACAAACCTCACATTTTCCGCAAGGATCGGGGGTAGGTCGATCGCTTTGCAAACAGTTTAAAGATTTTGATAAAATTCGCGCTGAGGAGGTTTTCCCTGTCCCTCTCGGTCCGGTAAAAAGATACGCAGGGGCAATACGATCGCTTTCCAAAGCATTCGTTAAAGTCTGGGCGATCGCCTCTTGTCCCACCAATTCGACAAACTTCTGGGGACGATATTTATGATGTAGGGGTTCGTAAGACATGGAATTGTTAAAAAGGGCGATCGCCGATGAAAAACTTGCTTTTATTATTGTAAAACGTTATTGTCTTTTTATCAGAATATTTGTACTTACTCAGACTAACATCACGCAAACCTTTTCTCCAGCCGCGATCGCCGTTTCCCCCACAGGAACGATTGCCAGCCCGTTCGTTTGAGCTAAATTCATTAAATTACCCGAACTGCGATCGCCTTCAGCCAGAGAAAATTCATAGCCCCCGCTTATAATATCCCAACGTCCCCAAAGATAGGTTTCTCGCCTGCCACTGGCTGTGAGGTTGTGACGCGATCGCGCCATCACAAACTTTGGTTGCCAATCTCCCCCCAGTCCCGATAATTTTTTTAACGCAGGTTGAACGAATCGCCAACAACTCACCAAAGCGGAAACGGGGTTTCCTGGAATACCAAAATACAAACAAGTGCGCTTTTCTTGCTCAAATGTTGCCACAGTGAGGGGTTTTCCAGGTTTAACTGCGACGCTGCGAATATAAATTTTCCCGCCCAATTTCGCCAAAATCTCCTCAATGTAGTCATATTCTCCCACGGAAACCCCTCCCGTGGAAAGCACTATATCCGCATCGGCGATCGCCTTTTTTATCGTCGCTTCGAGGTCTTCCGGGCGATCGCGGACGATGCCGAGAGGGACGGGAATGGCTCCTAAATCCGAGACAAAAGCTCTCAGGGCATACTGATTAGAATCCACAATTTGCCCCGGTTGTAGGGCATTTCCGGGGGCAATCAACTCATTTCCCGTGGAGAAGATAGCCACCCGAGGGCGACGATAAACAGAGAAAGAGGTGCATTGTGCCGTCGCTAAAACGGCGATTTCCGGCGCACCGATGGCAATTCCCGACCCCAAAAGGGCGTTTCCCGATCGATAAAATGCCCCTTTGTGACGGACGAATTCGCGATCGCCAGGTGCCTGCAAAATTGTGACGCGATCGCCGTCTCGCTGGGTATTTTCCTGCATGACAATGGTATCAGCACCTTGGGGCATTACCGCCCCAGTAAAGATTCGTGCTGCTTCTCCTGACGCGATCGTTTTTTGGGGTTGAATTCCGGCGGGAATTTCTTCAATAATCTTTAATATCTTGGGATGAGCGCGATCGCACCCTCGCAGGTCCTCATAACGCACCGCGTAACCATCCATCGCAGAGTTATCCCAATAGGGAAAATCGAGGGGACTGCTGACAGGATGAGCTAAAATGCGTCTGCTGGCATTTTCTAAGGTAACTGTCTCAATTTTTTCTAAAGGTTGTACGAGGTCGAGAATAATTGCTTCGGCTTCGGATACAGATAGCATTTTATTGAACAATTAATTATTAGGGAAGAGGCAACAGACAATCAAGCAACTCTGGGTTTTATAATGGCATAAAGTGGGTTTTTAGGTCTATGACTCAAATCGAACAAGTTCAAATTGCCTATCAAGAGTTTTGCGATCGCGTCCGTAGCGTTATTTTAAGTACGGTGAGTCAAGAAGGTGTTCCTAATGCGAGTTATGCTCCTTTTGTCATGGATGAACAGCAAAATATTTACTTCTTTGCCAGTGGTTTAGCCCTGCATACTCAAAATTTAAAGGATAATTCCCAAGCAAGTATTCTGTTTATTGAAGATGAAAGCAAATGCGAAGATATTTTTGCTCGTCCTCGTTTGAGTTTAAATTGTCAAGCAACATTTATGGAGAGAGAAACAGAAACATGGCAGCAAATTGGCGATCGCTTTGAGGAAAGATTCGGTGAAACTATCCAGATTCTTCGCAGTTTACCAGATTTTCGCATTGTCAAGTTAACCCCTCGCGATGGTCGTTTTGTCCTCGGTTTTGGTCGAGTTTATCGCATTAGCCGAGAAGGTGGTGATACTCTTACTCTCATCACCGGCTAGATCCCCTCATACAAAAAATTCCTTGAATGGATTAGGCTTATTGCGATACAGCTTTACCACCCTTGCGCGATCGCACTTGTGGGTAAAATTTCTGTGCGATCTTAGAGCGTATTTTAATGTAAAATTAAATCCTTGAGTGTATTATCCGATCGCGTTTGGCAATGACTACGTTTGAAATCATCTGTTTAGCCAATTCCTTAAAACATGGTGGACGGTGTATTGCAGGGTTTAAAACTGATGGTTCGGGATGGCTTAGACCTGTTTCCTCTCAAACTGATGGAACGCTCTATCAGGAGCATTATACCTTGAGCAATGGACAAGAACCAGAGCTTTTTAATATTCTCAGAATTGAATGCGATCGCCCTCATTCTCGCATTCATCAACCGGAAAACTGGATCGTCAGCGATCGCCCCTGGCAATTTATGGGTTGGCCGACAACCGACCAGTTAAATCAACTGCTGAAACCAGAAATTCAAAAGATAAACTATTCTTTTTCATTATTAGGGAATCAAGGCGATCGCCTTGAATTAGAATTATTACAGGATAATCCTGCTTGCGCTTCACTCTGTTTATTAAAACCCAAAAAACTCCTCTGGAAAATCTCAACACTTCCCCGCAGAAGAAGATATCGCGCTATCTTTAATTGCAACGGAACTCAATATAATTTAGGGATTACCGATCCCCATTGGAAAAACCTCTTAGATCGACTCGATGACGGTGAATATACCTGCGAACAAGCAATTACAGCCTTAGCTTTAAAGAATTTCGATCCCACCAAGTTTTTGTTAACCATTAGTTTAAGTGAACCTTTCCAATATTCTCAGGAAGAACCGCTTTGTTGTTTTAAATTAGTGGCTGCTGTTGTTAATACTGCTTATGTGAAAAGTTTCCTGAATTCCCCAGAAAAACAAGTTAATACTAACTATCATTCTAGCATTCTCAACGACAAAATAGAAACCCATTCAAATGCAAACTTATTACCCGTCAAACGTTGCATCCGTAAAGCCGTCCAAAACTGTTGGGATTCGTATTCAGAAGAGAGGCGATCGCTACAAAATTTACGCCAAACTTTACAAAATTTATTAAAACAGACCTTAGATGATTTTGAAAAAGATTTACATTTTGCTGATGTTGCAGAATCTTCCTTGCAATCTTCCTATAGCGATCGCCTGGATCGAATCCGTGAAAAATACCCTAAAGCCTATACAAAATGGACAACTGAGGAAGATGAAGAACTTGGCATTCTTTTTAACAATGGCATGAGTATTAAGGACTTAGCCAAGCATTTTCAACGACAACCCAGCGCAATGCGATCGCGCTTACGAAAACTTGATTTAATGGAATAATCGCAAGTTTATATTTTACCCATTTCCCCAATGTTCGTACCATAATTCAAAAACCAATAAAGTCCAGAGTAACTTCCGGCGATCGGCTTTTCCCGTCATGTGTTCCTTTAATAATTGCTGCACAAAATCAGCATTAAAAAAGCCTTCTCGCTGCAATCTTTCACGAGATAGCATATCTTCCACTAAAGGACGCAATTCCCCAGTAAACCACTTTGCTACAGGCATATTAAATCCTTTTTTTCCGCGTTGCATAATCTCTTTAGGCAAATGATTTCGCATGGCACGACGCAGGATATACTTTGTTGTTAAGCCCCGTAATTTGAGACTGTGGGGCATTTGCGCTGCATATTCTACCAAAGTATGATTTAATAAAGGAACTCGTACTTCTAAAGAATTAGCCATACTAGCGCGATCGACTTTGGCTAAAATATTCCCTTCCAAATATAACTTTAAATCGCAATAAAGTAATTGATTTAAGGCTTCTTGTGCTTGAGATTGTTGCTGATGATCGAAGGCAACTTGATAGGTATCTTTTTCTTGTAATTGCGTCCACGGTTCTAAGAGTTGACGTTTTTGATCTACCGTAAACGATCCTAACCATTGATGATGTCGCATGATAATAGGAATCCCTCGACCAGCAATAAAACGTCGCAGTTTAAAATCAAAACTAATATTATCAAAAGAAACAGGCAGGCGATCGACAAACCAAGGGATGATACGATGGCGAACAAATCCCGGTAATAATCTCTCGTAATATTCAACTAATCGATGTGCTTGTAAAGTTGAATAACCAGCAAATAGTTCGTCTCCTCCATCTCCTCCTAAAGCAACTTTAACATGATGGCGCGTAAATTGAGAAAGTAAAAAAGTGGGAATAATTGAAGAGTCTCCCAAGGGTTCATCAAGAAATTGAGCTAGTTGTGGAACTAAATCTAAAGTCAATTTTGGGGTTAAAGTTAATTCATAATGTTCCGTCTGTAAATGATGTGCTACTTTACGGGCATAGGAAGACTCATCAAAAGAAGGATCGTCAAAACGAATCGAAAAACTTTTGACATTTCCAGGGGCAATTTCTGACATCATGGCTGCGATCGCGCTGGAGTCTAAACCCCCACTTAAAAGAACCCCAACAGGAACATCACTGACCATTTCTTTGCGTACAGCATCTTTAATAACACTCAGAAGTTCTTGTTCGTATTCTTTGATTTGCTTGGGCTTAATATTTTCACTGCGCGATAAATTAATATCCCAATATTGCCAAACTTTTAATTCTCCCTCTGTATAACTTAAAGCATGACCGGGAGGAAGTTTAGAAATCCCTTGAAAAATAGTTCTCGGTGTAGGAATATATTCAAAACTGAGATATTCATTGAGGGCAACAAGGTCAATTGTTCGCGGTAAATGAGGATAAGCAAGGATTGTTTTTAATTCCGACCCAAAAATTAAAGCATCATCGTGTATTGTGTAATAAAGCGGTTTAATGCCCATGCGATCGCGCCCAATAATTAATCGCTGTCGTCGCGAATCCCACAAAGCAAAAGCAAACATTCCGTTAAGATATTCCAGAAATTCATCGCCAAATTCTTCATAGGCATGAACAAGAACTTCTGTATCTGTTTCAGTATAAAATTTATGACCCAAACGGGTTAAAGAAGCGGTCAGTTCTCGGTAATTGTAGAGTTCTCCGTTAAAAACGACCCAAATGGTCTTGTCTTCATTATAGATAGGTTGCTGACCGCCAGCGAGGTCGATAATTGAAAGACGGCGAGAACCTAAACCAACATTTCTAGATACATAATTTCCCCCCTCATCGGGTCCTCGATGAATAATCCTTTCGGCCATGCGATCGATTAGTTTCGCATTAACCTCTCGATTCAAGTCGGCATATACAACCCCACAAATTCCACACATCGATCGCTTGTAAACAGTTAAGAAAATGAAGATGTTTGGGATGATTCCAGAACAACCAATGAACTACTCTACCATCAAATCGACATCCGCCCACCAACCCTAGATGCAGTCGATCTCTTGATATTAGCTTAAATTTATAGTCTACGGAAAAGTCAAGAAATATTTAAAAAGATATTCAAAAAACGATCGCGATCTTGTATCATACAGTCTTGGTAATTTAAACAAGATTTTTAGGTGCATCTCATGTTAGGTCGATTTCATCTGGGTGTTCTATTCACTACTCTCTCTTTCCTTTCTCTTGTACCGCAAGCCATTTTCGCTCAATCAATCATTTCAGCCCCCGATCGCGCTGGGACTATAGTGCAGAAAAATGGCGATATTTATGAGATTACAGGAGGGACGCGATCGGGTTTCAACTTATTCCACAGCTTTCAAGAATTTGGTTTAACACCCAGGGAAATTGCCGATTTTATTTCTAATCCTGAAATTAACAATATTTTAGGGAGAGTGGTGGGGGGAAATCCATCAATTATTGAAGGATTAATTCGCCTCAGTGGAGGAGATAGTAATTTATATTTAGTCAATGAAGCAGGATGGATCTTTACTCGCGGTGCAAAATTAGATGTACCGGGAAGTTTTGGTATTTCAACAGCCAATCGTATTGGGTTTGAAGATGGCTTTTTTAATGCTTCAGGAATGAATGATTATGAAACATTAATTGGGAATCCTACAGGGTTATTTTTTGATACGATGCACCCCGGAATAATTATCAATGGGGGAGATTTAGCGGTTAAAGCAGGAGAAAATATCTATGCGATCGCCGGTTCTGTGTTCAGTACAGGAACATTTTCTGCACCGGGAGGCAATATAACCATCGCCGCAATTCCAGGACGAAATCAAGTTAAAATTACTCAAGATGGAGCAATCTTAAGCATTATTCTCAATGTTGAACCCGTACAACCAGGAGAACGAGAAATTACAGGTTTAAAATTATCAGATATTCCTCGTTATTTGATGGAACAAAGTGCAACTGGATTAGTTACAAATGAAGCAAATATAGTTCGATTAGCTAACAATAATATGCCCTTACCCGAAACAATAGGGACAGTGATTATTGCGGGGGCGATCGCAACAGCAACGCGATCGCCAGATTTAACGCCAAGTATTGAGATCGTTGGCAAAAATATCGCTTTATTGGATGCAAATATAGATGCTTCGGGAGTCAATACTGGAGGAAATATTCGCATCGGAGGAGACTATCGCGGTCAAAGTTCTCTCTCAATTTCCGAACAGACTTTAATTAATTCTGATACAATTATTCAAGCTAATGCGTTAAGTTCAGGTGACGGCGGACGGGTTATTATTTGGGCAAATGATGTCACTCGCTTTCATGGTGAAATTAACGTGCGTGGCGGTCAAAATGCAGGGAATGGCGGCTTTGTTGAAGTTTCTGGGCGCAAGTTTTTAGATTTTCAAGGTCATGTCAATACTTCTGCTTCTCATGGCACATTTGGGACATTATTACTCGACCCAACTAATATCGAAATTGTTGCCAGTGGAGGCAATACTAGCGATACAACTTTGAGTTTTAGCGATACTCCTCTTGATGCTAAATTAAATGTTAGTTTTATTAACAATGCTACCGCAAATGTAATTTTGGAAGCGACGAACAATATTACTTTTAGTAGCGCGATCGCCATGTCAACGGAAGGAGTAGGATTACAAGCATCTGCACAGAATAGTATTAATGTCAATGCCAATATCACAACAAATAACGGTTCTGTGAACCTGAATGCCGATGCTGACAATAGTAACGGTGGAGAACTCGCTCTCAACAATGCACAGATTAGTACAGGAACGGGAAATATTACCCTCGTCGGTCGCGGAAAAATAGGCTCTAATGGCGGTGGGACGGGAGGAACGGGAATTGCACTCAATAACAGCAGTTTGGCAACCACAAGCGGCAATATCTCTCTTACAGGAGTTGGTGGCGACGGCGGTACAGGAACTCACGGACGTGGTGGCGGACGTGGTGTCGGCAATCTCAACTCTGGAATTGATGGAGAAAACGGCCAGGATGGAACAAATGGAACTTTTGTTACAGATTCTAACTTAGGAGGTGGGGTTGGCGAAGATGGAGGAAATGGTGGTGATGGTGGTGTGGGAATTTCAGTGATGAATAGTGA
>NZ_JAYGHV010000131.1:0-27618 GCF_034932145.1 Spirulina sp. 06S082
TTAATTAGATACAGTAATTGTCCTGTTAAAAGTGCAATACAAAAGCACCCTAATTAAACAACTCCAAGGCGGTAGCGAAACTAATATAAAGCCGTCCTATAAGGACGGGGTTTCTACCCAATTTTTCGATGAATGCAAAAAGGACGACCCATTCAAACATTCCTAACGATCAGCACGAGTATCGCGATCGCCGCCATTCTCGGTTCGGGTTTTATATTGGCACAAAAACAAGGGGTATTCGCTCCCATCGAACAGTGGATCGCTGAGAAAAATCTTCTCCCTGTGGGTAAAATTGCCCCTAAACCCGCCGATGATAGCTCTCAAGTCCTCCCCCTTGTTCTGCTTCCTTCCGAAGCCCGCACCGTCCAATTGGATGAAATTGCCTTTAGCGATCGCCCCTCCATCGAACGCAGTCGCGCCCGCTACTTACTGGCGATCGATCGCCTCGCTGAATTGGAAGGGGGTAAAGCCCTGCGCTTATTGAACGATCTTGAAGATGAATATCCTCTCCTTGCCCCCTATATCCTCCTCAAACGGGCGAGAGCTTACGAATTGACCAATGAACTCGATCGCTCGAAAACAACCCTAGAGAGCCTGATTGAAACCTATCCTGATTCCCCCGCAGTCGCTGAGGCATATTACCATTTGACCGAATACGATCCCCAATACGGCGATCGCGCCATTGCCGAATATCCCCAACACCCCCTCACCCATGAAATTGTCCGCACAGGGTTAGAGGGGAAACTCGATCAGCCCAAATTGCTGCTCTTTTTGGCCAAAAATACCCCCGATGCCCCTGGCATGACGGATATTCGCGATTACTTGGTGAAAAATTATCGCGATCGCCTCACCCCAGAAGAATGGGAGGCGATCGCCGATGGCTATTGGGAACAGTGGGAATATGGCAAGGCGGGTAGTGCTTACAGCAAAGCCCCAAACACTTCAGAAAATCTCTATCGCGCCGCCCGAGGGCGAGATTTGGGGAACAGTAAAGCTGAAGCCAAAATTAGCTATCAACAACTCGTTGACCAGTTCCCCCAGGCAGAAGAAACCGGACTCGCACTCCTCCACTTGGCGCGACTTTCCGATCCCCAAGAAGCATTACAATACCTCGATCGCACGATCCAAAATCATCGCGATCGCGCCCCGGATGCCCTCCTGGAAAAAGCAAAACTCCTCGAAAAACAGAGGAATGGCAAAGCAGCAAGTGAAGCCAAACAACTGATCCTCAATCAATATCCCCAGTCCGAGGCCGCCGCCCGCTACCGTTGGGAAACCGCGCAGAATTATGCTAAAAAAGGAGAATATATTCAAGCATGGAAATGGGCGCACCCGATTGCTGCCAACAATTCCAACAGTAATTTAGCCCCCAAAGCGTCCTTTTGGGTGGGAAAATGGGCGACTCGTCTCAACCGCCCTGAAGATGCACAAGCTGCCTATAAATACGTCCTTGCCAAACATCCTGAATCCTATTATGCTTGGCGATCTGCGGCTCTTTTGGGTTGGGATGTGGGCAGTTTTACCACCGTGCGAGATCGACAGCCGGAAGTTGTCCCACCGCCATTTCGTCCTCTCCCTCCCGCCGGATCGGAACTCTTCCAAGAACTCTATCAACTCGGTCAAGATGGGGATGCTTGGACCCTTTGGCAAGCGGAATTCGGCAACCGACAAGACCCCAGTGTTGCAGAACAATTTACGGAAGGATTATTACTACAAACCACTGGGGATTATTTGAAAGGGATTAATTTAATTTGGAGTTTAAAAGAACGAGAAAAACCAGAGGAACGGGAACAATGGTTAGCATTGCGTCAAACGCCGCAATATTGGCAAGCATTATTTCCTTTTCCCTACAATGACACCATTGTAAAATGGTCTAAGGAACATAAAATTAATCCGATGTTGGTGGTTTCTTTGATTCGCCAAGAGTCGCGTTTTGAGCCAGAAATTCGCTCTTCGGCGGGGGCAACTGGATTAATGCAAGTGATGCCGGAAACCGGAAAATGGATTGCCGAAAAGATCGCTTTGAAGGACTATTCTTTGATCGATCCAGAAGATAATATTTCTTTGGGAACGTGGTTTTTAAATTATACTCATGAAGAATATAAAAATAATTCCATGTTGGCGATCGCCAGTTATAATGCAGGTCCGGGTAATGTGAGTGGCTGGGTTAAAAAGTTTGGCTTTAACGACTCTGATGAATTTGTTGAAAAAATTCCCTTTGGCGAAACCAAAAATTATGTAGAATCTGTTTTTAGCAATTATTGGAATTACTTACGCATTTATAACCCAGAAGTATCTAAATTAATGAATAATTGATCCTCATTCAGGTTGAAGGTAACATGGTTGTGGTCAACCAAAAATCTTCAATTTTACGCACGACCTCAAATAACTGCTGAAGATTGCCGGATTTATTTAAGTAACAATTAGCGTGAAGATCGTAACTCTTTAAAATATCATCCTCTCTTTTAGAGCTTGTTAAAATGAGTACGGGAATATGTTTGAGGTTAGGATCGGCTTTAATTTCTGCCAAGACTTCATGGCCATTTTTCTTGGGTAAATTTAAGTCGAGGAGAATGATATCGGGACGAGGTACGCTGGTATAATCTCGTTCTTGTCGTAGATAAGCGATCGCTTCTACCCCATCATTGACACTCATCATTTGATGGGTTCCCCCATTTTCCTTAAAAGCCTCTTTAATAAGGCGCACATGGGCGATATTATCTTCAACTAGCAAAATATTGCGATTGGTCATCTCAATTTTTTAAAATCGGAATTGTAAATAAATGTTTCTCTCTACTTTACATGGTTTGCTTTATATTTCGCAATAGTCACAAGGGAAACAATTCACAGTTTGTATATAAGTGTAAACACTGGCGAAAAACCGATCGCAATAACAAGGGAAAACCACCGACAAATTCCCACAAGGCGATCGCGTCCCAGATATTCCCATGCTAATCCCGCCCCGATCGGTCACAATAGGAAACGATGCCGTTAGGGAGTCTGAAATTTAAGGAATGACTGTACCAGTACAAGAAAAACCCAAACAAGATAATGTTTTATTGGGACGTTCCCTAGCGCAATTGACGGAATGGGTGCGATCGCAGGGTCAACCGCCTTATCGCGGCAAGCAGCTTCATCAATGGTTATACCAAAAAGGGGCGCGATCGCTTGTTGATATTACAGTTTTCCCCAAACAGTGGCGAGAGGAACTCAAAGCGGTAAAAATTGGGCGATCGCAGATCCATCATAAAAGTATCGCCCCAGATCAAACCCGTAAATATCTCTTGCGTCTGGAAGATGATGCGATCGTAGAAACCGTCGGTATTCCTACGGAAAAACGCCTCACGGTGTGCGTTTCTTCCCAAGTTGGCTGTCCCATGACCTGCGATTTTTGCGCCACGGGAAAAGGCGAATTTCTCCGCAGTCTGAAAGCATGGGAAATTGTCGATCAGGTTTTGACAGTACAGGAGGATTTTCAACAGAGGGTTTCTAATGTCGTCTTTATGGGCATGGGAGAACCTTTATTAAACTTAGAAGAAGTGGTGGCTTCGGTCAAAACTTTGAATGAAGATGTGGGGATCGGTCAGCGATCGCTGGTTATTTCTACGGTAGGAGTTCCCCATCGCATTCGCCAACTCGCGGAACACCATTTACAAATTACTTTTGCAGTGAGTCTCCATGCACCTAACCAAAAATTAAGAACCCAATTAATTCCCAGTGCTAACCACTATTCCCTTGAAAAACTTATGGCAGATTGTCGTAAATATGTCAATATGACGGGTCGGCGAGTTACTTTTGAATATATTCTGCTTGCGGGAGTGAATGATGATCCTCAACAGGCGATCGAATTAGCAAAATTGATTCAAGGATTGCAAAGTCATGTTAATTTAATCCCCTACAATCCCATTTCTGAAGCAGATTATCAACGTCCGAATACCCACAGCATCCAACAGTTTAAACATACCCTCGAACAGTATAAAATAGCGGTTAGCATTCGCTATTCTCGCGGTTTAGAAGCGGATGCGGCCTGCGGACAACTCAGGGCTTCAACTGTTACTCCAGAACCGACACATTCGGAGGTAAAGTGAAAGCATTAATTCTCTCGGGTGGTAAAGGAACTCGCTTGCGTCCCTTAACTTATACAGGAGCAAAACAACTCGTACCTGTTGCCAATAAGCCGATTTTATGGTATGGAATTGAGGCGATCGCGGCGGCGGGAATTAACGAGATCGGTATTGTTATTAGCCCAGAAACAGGAGAAGAAGTCAAGGCAAAAACGGGAAATGGGAGTCGTTTTGGCGTTAAGATAACTTATATTCTGCAAGAAGAACCCGCAGGACTGGCTCATGCTGTTAAAGTTTCTCAAAGTTTTCTCCAGGATTCTCCTTTTGTTTTATATTTGGGGGATAATTTGATTCGCGATCGCCTACAAGAATTTCTCGCTAAGTTTCAACAACAACAATTAAATGGATTAATTTTACTACACGAAGTTAAAAATCCGAGTGCTTTTGGTGTTGCTAAGATAGACGATCGCGGTAGACTTTTACAGTTAATCGAAAAGCCGAAAGATCCACAGTCTAATTTAGCGTTAGTTGGGGTTTATTTTTTCGATCGCACTATTCATCAGGCGATCGCAGAAATTAAGTCTTCCCCGCGAGGAGAATTAGAAATTACTGACGCGATCCAAACTTTAATCGATCGACAGTATAATGTTCAAGCAATGCAATTATCGGGATGGTGGTTGGATACAGGGAAAAAAGACGATCTCCTTGAAGCAAATCACATTGTTTTAGATGATTTTCTAGAAACAAAAATTGCTGGTAATGTAGACTCAGATTCTCAGATATATGGGCGCGTTGAGGTGGGGAAAGGAACGCAATTAATTAATTGTACTATACGCGGTCCCGCGATCGTTGGCGAAAACTGTCACTTAGAAAATTGTTTTATCGGTCCTTATAGTAGCATTGCCAATGATGTTACGCTTATCGATACAGATATCGATCATAGTGTTATTTTATCCGGTGCTAAAATTGTTAATATTCACCAACGTATTGTGGATAGTTTAATTGGACAACGCGCCCAATTAATTCTGGCTTCTAAGCGCCCAAAAGCTATTCGTTTTATGATTGGAGATGATTGCAAGATTGAGTTAATGTCTTAAAATAATGGTAAAATAATGAACAAAAATATTTATTTAGTGGTTGTTAATTACAATTCAACTGATTTAGTCAAACGACTTATCAAATCTTGTTTATCTATTTCAAATGTTTTGTATCAATTTGTTATTATTAATAATTCCCCCGAAGATGATACTATTAAAACATTAGAATCCGAGAAAGTATTCATTTTAGAAACAGAGAAAAATATTGGTTTTGGCAATGGCTGTAATGTGGGTTTAAACTGGATTTGGAAGCGCGATCGCGGTGCAATTGTCTGGCTGATTAATCCCGACACAATCTTACCTAAAAATACTTTAGAACAAGTAGAACCATTCTTTTCTCAATATTCGCATATCTCTATTTTAGGTACCGTGATTTATACTCCAGAAGAAAAGATTTGGTTTGCGGGAGGAAAATTTATCCCCAGTCGTGGTGCTATTATTGAAGAAAATTTAATCGATCGCGCTTCTGAAGAACCTTATGTTATTTGTGATTGGATTAGTGGATGTAGCTTATTAATTAATTTTGAGAAGTTTTCTATTTGTCCCCAATTCGATCCGCAATATTTTCTCTATTATGAAGACTTTGATTTTTGTCAGCGCTATCGTCAAGAGGAACATCAAATTGCGATTACCGATCGCATGGCGATCGTGCATTATCCTTCCTCAATTACAAATCGCAATATCAAGAAAAAGTTAGAACATAGCACCTATAGTTACCTTTTAACTTTAAACAAATATGCCCCTCTTTCTATTTTTCTTTTTCGCTTTTTTCGCGTGTTCATTTATGGACTTATTTTATTACCCATTAAACCGCAAATTAGTTTGGGGAAATTAATGGGAATTTCTCGCTATTTGAGACAATTACGATAAACTATCGAGGAATTCATCAAGATTTACATTCCCTTGACGTAATGCACTTTTAAGAGTTGCTGGAGAAAGTTCTGATTTCAGGGGAATTGTACAATTTAGATGTCTTTTCAGAATAACATGATCCCCTGTTTGCCGATCGCGTGCAAACCCTAACTTCATCAAAGCACTAACTGCACGATCTCCAGAAATGCCTGTTAATTCAGATAGACGGATCGCATTCGATTTATTATCAATTACCTCATCATTTATAATGATATCATTCTCAGAATTATCTGATGCGATCGCCTGTTGTAAATGCCAAATCTGTGCTTTTGCAGATATTAACTCTTGAGTCAGATCATTCTTTTCTTGTAGCAAATGTTCATTTTCAGCAATAGCATAGTCGATCGTCGGAATATCTTCCCTTTGTTTTAAAACTTTTTGAGTTTGTGCTAATTCTTGCTCTAATTCTTGTTGTTGCTGTATTTGTTCGGATAATTGGACTTTATAACTGGCGATCGCACTTTCCCATTCTTGGCGATCGCCAATTAAGCGATGCTGCAACTCTAGATTATCTTGTTTTTGTTCCTGCCAAAAACTTTCCATGACGTGAAGGCGATCGCGTAATATTGTCTCATCTCGCCTTCTTTGATACTGGAAATATTCCCCTAAACTCCAAAAAGTGATACTCATTCCCAGCCAACTGACTAAAGTTGCGCTAGAAAAATGCGATCGCCTCTCTTTTCCTTCCGCGCGATCGGCTGATTGTAATGCCAGCAGTCCAAAACTACCACAGATCGCCCCGGCGATCGCCAACCGCATCAAACTAGCAGTAATAGCGCTAAAGCGAGGAATTTTCTGACTTGCACTTTGCGATTTTCTCATCGATCGGAACAAATGCAGGCTTAATGTTCTCGATATTATTATACCAGTCTCTGAGTGCTTATAAGGTGAATATTATTATACCAGTCCCTGAGTGCTTATAAGGTGAATCTATAAAAATACTAATATATAAAACACAATATCGGTTATACTCGTCATTTGAGATAAAACAGACCACTAGCTGCGTAAGTCCTATAATTAACACGTAATTAACACGCTAAAAATTACTATACAAATCACTAATCTAGGAGTCCAATGCCAATGTTTACCACCGCGATCGCCGAAAATCCCAACCATCCAGCCGCACTTCCTAACGATCTTTTTGCTGCCATTGAAGTCTTGAAAAAGGATCTTAACGCTATTGTTTTGGCACATTACTACCAAGATTCTGATATTCAAGATATTGCTGACTATATCGGCGATTCCCTCGGTTTAGCACAAAAAGCAGCCGCAACAAATGCCGATGTCATTGTCTTTGCTGGGGTTCATTTTATGGCAGAAACTGCTAAAATTCTCAACCCGAATAAACTGGTATTATTGCCAGATTTAGAGGCAGGTTGCTCTCTGGCAGATAGTTGTCCTCCTCTAGAATTTGCTGCCTTTAAAGCCGCGAATCCTGATTGTATTGTTATCTCTTATATCAATTGTACCGCCGAAATCAAGGCAATGAGCGACATTATTTGTACCAGTTCTAATGCCGTCAAAATTGTTCAGCAAATTCCCGAAGATCGCCCCATTATTTTTGCTCCCGACAAAAATTTAGGGCGCTATGTCATGGAACAAACTGGACGGAATCTGCTGTTATGGCAAGGAAGTTGTATCGTTCACGAAACATTCTCTGAGAAAAAGATTGTACAGTTAAAAATAGAACATCCAGAAGCCGAATTTATCGCCCATCCCGAATGCGAACCGCAAGTATTGAAACACGCGAGTTACATTGGTTCGACTACAGCCCTTTTAAAATATACCCAAAATAATGAGAGTAAAAAATACATTGTGGCAACGGAACCGGGTATTATTCACCAAATGAAAAAAGCAACACCTGCAAAAGAATATATTCCTGCACCCGCAATGAACAATTGTGCTTGTAATGAATGCCCTCATATGCGCTTAAATACTTTGGAAAAACTCTATTTGGCGATGAAAAATAAAACCCCAGAAATCATTTTGCCCCCAGAAATTCAAGCAGCCGCATTGAAGCCCATACAAAAAATGCTAGAATTATCGGCCTGATTGCAGGAGAACCACATTGCCCGAACCCCTATCCCCTAGTAAATTCCGCAGAAGCGCGAGTGTATTAGATATTGCTATTTTAATTCTTAAAAGTGCGGCGGACATTATCGCCTCTGAACTTCTCCCATTGATTTATAGATGTGAAGAATGCAGTTAAAGTATTAAAATTAATAACGAATTATCGCGATCGCGCTATCTCATGCTAGGCCAGATTCTCAACGAACGCTATCAAATTATCTCTATTTTAGGATCGGGAGGATTCGGCCGAACTTATTTGGCACGAGATACCCACCATACCGATAAGATTCTTTGTACGGTCAAGCAACTGCAACCCGCAAGTCGAGATCCCCAAGCTATGGCGATCGCCCAACAGTTGTTTTCCCAAGCAGCAGAAACATTAGAACAGTTGGGAACCCATCCTCAAATTCCCCGTTTGTTGAGTTATTTTGAAGCCTCGGGGGATTTTTTTGCGGTGCAAGATTATGTAGAAGGTTATCCTTTCAGTAAAGAAATTATTGCCGGC
Organism: Spirulina sp. 06S082; assembly: GCF_034932145.1. Classification (NCBI taxonomy): domain Bacteria; kingdom Bacillati; phylum Cyanobacteriota; class Cyanophyceae; order Spirulinales; family Spirulinaceae; genus Spirulina; species Spirulina sp. 06S082. The sequence continues at coordinate 8,649 of NZ_JAYGHV010000131.1, forward strand.
GATCGCTGGAGTGAAAGTCAAGTTTTCGAGTTTCTGCGAGAAATTTTACCCCTCTTGGATTTTATTCACAGCCAAGGGGTGATTCATCGCGACATTAAACCCGATAATATTCTCCGTCGTCAGCAGGATAATAAGTTAGTGTTGGTGGATTTTGGCAGTCTTAAACAAATTTACCTGCAAAAAACCTTGCCCGCCAATACCGTCGAAACTGTGGCCATTGGGACCCCTGGTTATATGGCGATCGAACAACGTCAAGGACATTATTACTTAAGTAGCGATATTTATTCCCTTGGCGCGATCGCGATCCAAGCCTTAATTGGGTTTCATCCTCAATTTTTTCAGTACGATACCCAAACCGGAGAAATTATCTGGCCGAAAAATATCTGTAGTCCCGCTTTTGCTGCTGTCCTCAGTCGCATGGTAGCCTATCGGTTTCAAGATCGCTATCAGTCTGCCCGAGAAGTCCTCAAAACCATCGAACAAATTCAGATTCCGCGATCGCATACGGAACTCCCTCCCATCGCCCCAGTTTCTCGTTATCAACTGCCTCTTAATAGTGAGGCGATCGCCAGCAATAGTTCGCCGACACCTATCCTCCGTCGCCGACGGGTCAAAAAACCGCCCAAATCTCAGAAACGTCAGGAAAAAGCGCAAAATTCCCTCGGGATTTTTATCTTATTGGCATTTTTAGTCACTGTTATGTTTTCCTTTTCTTTTGTTGTCACCCTCGCTGTACGAAAATCTCCTCAATCTTCCGTGACGAGGAAAACAGGTCCTTCCCAGAATAAAAAAGCAGCGAATGTCCTAGAAACCTCTGCTACAGATAAGATTCCGACTAATTCTTGTACTGTCCAATCAGAATTTGGACTCAATATTCGCACTCGACCAAATGGAGAAAAAATTGGTGGTATGGTACGAGGAGAACGGGCTATTTTGACCGGACTTGAAGATGGGAATTGGGTTGAAATTAGCAATCCCATTCAAGGTTGGGTGTCTAAAAATTATTTACAATGTGCGTCTCCTTCCTTTATTGAACGTGCTTCATCTCCTGCTAAAATTACGGGGAATGAAGGAGAAGATATTTTACAAGCTGCATTTTCCCTCATGGAAACAGGAGATTTACAAGGGGCGATCGCCCTCGCTGAAGAGATTCAAACCAATAGTTCTGCTTATCGCGATGCACAAAATGCGATTATTCAATGGAGGATCGTTAAAGAACGTTATGAAGCCATGCAGCAAGCTAAAAAATCGAAGCGTTGGGAGGATATTATTGCCGATCTTAAGGCTAATGGTTTACCGGAGAGTGACTACTGGCGAAATGAATTTACTGAGTTAGGAAAACAAGCAAAGTTGCGTCGTTAATCGTAGGGGTTTGGAAATGGTAGACCGATCGGATCGGGGGTTTGGAGGGTTTGGAGACCAAACCCCTACCTACTATGAAATTTTAAATGTTTTTCCAAACGCTACCTCGAAGGAAATAAAAACAGCGTTTCGTCGTCTTGCCCGTCTCTATCATCCCGATTTTAATCCCAACAATTCCGAGGCTTCCGAACAATTTAAACAGATTCTTGCAGCTTATGAAGTTCTCTGCGATCGCCAACAAAGACAAAACTACGATCGCCAATTAGGTGTACCCCCAGAAGCCGAAAAGAAGCAACAGGAAAGTGAATGGGATTTTTATCTACAAGGGATTGAAAAAGCCATTCAAAAGGATTATCAAGGGGCGATCGCCAGCTACAATCAAGCCATTAATTTAAGTCCTCGTTTTCTGGAAGCATATCTCAAACGAGGAGAAATTTATTATACTTTAAAAGACGATCGCTTGGTTCTAGGAAATTGTCGGCAAATCTTACAATTTTTCCCGAATTGTGCGGAGGCTTATTATTATCAAGGGCGATCGCGGTATCGTTTGGGTTACATCCAATCCTCTATTGAATCCTACGATCGCGCCATTAGTTGCGATCCTCATTTTGCAACGGCTTATTATTATCGCGGTGTCGCAAATCGCGATTTACAGGAACATTTTACCGCAGAACGAGATTTAGAACAAGCCGCAATATTATTCCAAGAACAAGGCGATCGCAGTGGTTATCAATTAGCACAAGAGACTCTATCTCGCCTCGATGAAAAAGATTATCAAGGGGAATTTAACCAGGAACTTTCTGAAATTCAGCACCTTATTTTGGCAGCTTGGGAGATTATTATTAATCCCAGTCAGGGTGGAATTAATGCTTATAGTAACTTGCCCGCGAGAGAAGCGATCGCCCTCAGTTTTTTCTGTGCGGCGATCGCCAATATTGCCTTTCTGGTGGGGATTGATTGGGGCTGGCAAAAATTGCTGGGATTATCGAGTTTTCCTTTAATTTTTGTGGGTATTATCCCTTTTATCAGTTTAGCACTATTTGGGTTTCTTCTCCGTTTTTTCTTTCGCATTCCCGGTGATTTTGTCGCAGATATTTTTGTTGCGGGAATAACTTTAATTCCCCTGGGATTCTTGGCCGTAATGAGCGGAATTGCAACTCATTTTGGAGGGGAAGTGATGGTAATTCTCACCTTATTTACCAGTTCTCATCTGATTTTGACCCTTTATCACGGCATGGTTAAAATTAGCGGTTTTCCAGAGGCGATCGCGGCTTGGTGCGTTCCTGTGTTATTATTAAGCAGTGGTTGGCTAACTTTTGTCGGTTTTCAATTATTAAATTTAATCTGAGTTCGGGAATTGTATGATATGGACAAGCAGAAAATCACGGCATTACAAAATATCTTTAGTTCTAGACTTGATACATTAAGCCACCTCTTAGAGGTAGCGGAGACTCATTTCGCAAACGATGTAGAGTCCCTATTACAACGCCGTATAGCCCCCGATATGCTTCCTTTTGGCACGCAAATCGCCTTTACTTGCGATCAGCCCCATAACTTTACATTGTGGTGCCGAGGACAGTCAACAAAGAACTTGAATCCAAACATCGCCTCTTTAACTGAGGCTAGAAACCTCATCTCAGCCACGCAAGATCTGTTGGCAAGTATAAATATTACTGATGCTAAACTTTCAGAGACCAAGCGACTTGAACTTGGTCAAGGACTCTATCTAGAATTATCTGGACTCTCCTATGTCGATGATTTTCTGATCCCCAATTTTTATTTCCATCTAACCACAGCCTATGACATTATGCGTATGGCAGGAGCGCCAATCGGTAAACGCGATTTTATGAGGCATTTAGCACCTTTAGCCGAATCTTCGATTCGATAGGGGACGGCGCTTTTAAAGGGCGGAATTTGTGACCCCCACAGCACCTCATGAATCGGATAAAAATTTGGTTCGATGCCCAAATTTTTATGTAGCTCATTTTTGCTTTTCACAGAATATATTGTTAGAATATCTCTAAAGTAGAGAACAAATAACTGATAAAAATGCTGCAAGCAGTCAAGTTGCCTTTTAAATTGTTCAATGGATTTACTCGAGTATCAAGCCAAAGCCTTATTTCGTGAAGTTGGCATTCCCGTCCTTCCTTCTCAATTGATTGATGACCCCAGAGAAATCAAGCAATTACAAGTGCCTTATCCCGTCGTTTTGAAGTCCCAAGTGCGGACAGGGGGACGAGGAAAAGCAGGAGGAATTCGCTTTGTGGAGAATACCATTGATGCGATCGCGGCGGCACAAACTATTTTACATCTCCCGATCGCCGGAGAATATCCCCAATTACTTTTAGCGGAAGCACGCTACCAAGCGCAAACGGAATTATTTTTAGCCGTCACCTTTGACTATCGCTTGCAGCGTTTGGTTTTACTGGGATCGAAGCGAGGAGGAATGGATGTCGAGGCTTTATTATCTGGGATGCAAAAAGTAGTCGTAGAAGATGATTTTTCCTCATTTTATGCCAGGCGGTTAGCGGTGAAAATTGGCTTGCAAGGGAAACAAGTTTCCCCGGTGAGTGACATTGTTGAGAAAATGTATGGGTTGGCAATTCTTAAAGATTTGGACAGCATTGAAATTAATCCTTTGGCGATCGCGGAAAATGGCGAAATTATGGCTTTAGATGGCAAAGTGACGGTGAACGATCGCGCCGCTATTTATCACCCCGATCTCTTCGATTTGGCACAATTGCGGGAAAATGGCGATAATCGCTCTACGATCGCGACGCGGCGACCCTTAACATGGCAGAATCCTCAAGGAAATATCGGCATTCTTTGCGATGGGGAAGGGGTAGCGGCGACGATTTGGGATTTACTCTGTCAGCAGAAGCAACAACCGAGAAATTGTCAAATAATTGGGGCAAAAACCTACGGAAAATTCTTTTCTGAGTCTCACCTCGAAGATGAACTCGAACGGGGTTTAGAAGCGTTGTTAGCAGCGCCAGAGACGGAATATATTTTCCTTGATATCCTTTGGGAAGAGAATAGAATGAAAATTATCGAAGCGGCGATCGCTTCGGTCTTAGACTTTTCCCCTCGTCCGATCTCGAAACCAGGGGGAGACGATCGCAACGAACGCCCAACGGCGGCACAGTCTCGTCAACAGAGACGTTCTCCTCGTCCTCAACAAAGTTTAAAATCTTACAAAACCCCCCCTAAAATTGTCGTTTATCTGCGCGGGGGGGACAGTGAGGCGATGAATTCTCAGCCCAAACAACTCCCGATCCAGTGGACTAATAATGCCGAAGAAGCACTCTTATTAATGAAAAATGAATAATGAACAATTATCAATGAACAATTGGCAATCGCGAAAGATTTTAGTCCAAGGAATTACTGAACCCTTGGCGATTCATGCTGTTGCCAAAATGAAGGATTATGGAACAAATATTGTGGCCGGAGTGGGCATTGGACGAGGAGGAGAGGAGATTGCAGGCGTACCCGTTTTCGATTTGGTGGAGGAGGCGATCGCGAAAGTTGAGGTGGTTTATATGTCAATTATTTTTGTTCCTCCCAATCAAATTCTCGATGCTGTTTTAGAGGCGATGGCGGCCAATATTCCCCGCCTTATTTTAGTCACGAATCATATTCCTCCTTTAGATATGATGCGCTTATTTCGCAAGGCAAAAGCGAACAAAACTGTAGTTTTAGGTGGAGGAAGTGCCGGGATAATTGTTCCGGAAAGAGTTTTGTTGGGCATCTGTGAAGCCCGTTGTTATACTCCTGGTAATGTTGCCCTGATCGGTCGCGGTACGGGTTTGCTGGATGAAGTGGCCTGGGAATTGACTCAGGGGGGGATCGGTCAGTCGATCGCGATCGATCTGGGCAATGGTGAGGCGATCGGATCGGGGTTTTCTGACTGGTTAACCCTGTTAGCAAAGGATCGCAAAACCAAGGCGATCGCCTTACTTGAATCGGCGATGATGGGAAATGAGGAAGCCGCAGATTTAATTCCTCCTCATTTTAAAAAACCTATTTTCGTTTATGTTTCTGGGCGTTTTGTGCCAATTCAACCTTTTTCTCAAGACACAACCAAACTCATTCTCTCTCAATGTTCGACTTCTTTTGCTCACGGAAGTACAGCAGAAGCGAAATTAGCTGCTTGCGATCGCGCCGGAATTCCTGTTGCAAATTCTCCTTCCCACCTTGCGAAATTACTCCAAGAAACCTTGAAGTCAGAAGTCAAAAGAAAACAAAAACCCGTTTTGACTTCTAATCATGAAAGCACAACACTCTCTTAGTTTTGGTTGGTTATTGGCGGCCTTGATTTATGGTGCAACTTTAGTTAGTATTGGTTTTCTCGCTTATACCAATAGCTTGCCGGGATATTTGGGTTATATTCCTTATCACGATCTTTTCGGTCATTTTATTCTGTACGGAATTGCTAGTTATTTAGGCGATCGCGTTCTTCTGGGCAGAAAATTAACGATAATAGGTTATCGAATCCCTTTATTTGCACTTATTTTTGGTATCATTACCGTTGTTGAAGAATATATTCAATCTTTCTCTCCTTATCGCACATTTAGTTGGCTGGATATGACTGCTAGTTTATTAGGATTACTCGTGGGTTATTGGTTTGCAAAGCGAGAATTGCATCGACTGGAAAAAAGAAATATAAAAAGCGAAGGATAGATTCCTAGTGAGTGATTGATTTTTTCCTCCATCCCCAAACGATCGCCTTATTGCCGCGATCGCACCGCATAAAGTCGCAATTGTTACAACTATTCGTTATGATTCAATGAAAAATACTATACTGAGTGGGTGAATGGTGTCACCCCTCTTTTTGAAATTATGAGCATCGTTACCAATCTAAACGATAGCGGAGTCGGGAGTTTAAGAGCGGCGATCGCCTCGGCTAATGCAGGAGAAACAATTAGCTTCGATCCGTCCCTCGCAGGGGGGACAATTTCCCTAAGTAGTTCCCTAACTCTAAATCAAAACCTCACGATCGATGCCTCTAGTGCTGCGGGAATTACCCTCAATGGCAACAATAGCACGCGCATTATCGCCATTGGTGGAACTGGACTCAATGTTACGATTAAAGATTTAATCTTCCGCAATGGTCGTGCTATTCAAGATAGCGGACAAGGAGGCGCGATCGCCACCAGCAATGGAACTCAACTCACGGTGGAAAATAGCCAGTTTTTTGACAATGTTGCTACGGGAGAAGGAGGAGGTGCAATTTGGACAGGATACCAAAGTACAACGACGATTCTCAATAGTACATTTGATGGCAATCAGGCGATCGATAATAATTCCGAACGCGCTGGTGGTGCGATCGCAGGAGCCAGCGAGGGTAATTTAACGGTTCGAGATAGCTTATTTAACAATAATCAAGGGGCTACCGGGGGAGCAATTAACTCTCTATTGGGAGGGTTGAGGGTCGAAAACTCTGTCTTTACCAATAACCAATCCACAGGAAATACTTCTCCGGTCCGAGAGGGAGGAAATGGCGGTGCGATTTATACCGATGGGGCATCAGCAACGACTAACGCGAGTACCCAAGGCACCATTACTATCAGTAATAGTCGTTTTGATAATAATCAAGGGTTCGGACAAGGAGGAGGACTTTTTCTCTTTGCCTATGATGGCGATACAGTGACGGTGGAAAATAGCACCATTGTTAATAACACAATTAAAGTAAAAAATAGCACTTCGGAAGCCCTGGGAGGCGGTTTGCGTTTTGGGGGAGGTGCGAGTTTAACCGTTAGCAATACTACTTTTTTAAAGAATCACTCAGCACTACAAGGAGGAGGAATGTGGACGGGGGAAAATTCTCCGTTTACGATTTTTAATAGTGTTTTTTGTGAAAATGAGGCAATTTCTGCCAATTCCAGCCCTGGACTGGGGGGCGGTTTACTGGTGACGGGGAATCCGATCGCAAACATCACTCAAACTACAATAGCGGGTAATATTGCTAGTTTTCAAGGTGGCGGCTTTTGGGGAGGAGGGACGGGACTCACCCTAACCGATTCCTTGGTCGCAAATAATGAAGGACAAACCGGATTTAATCTGTTTCACCAAACGGGAACTCAATTTAGTGATGGTGGTGGCAACTTTCAATCTCTTGCTCCCAATCCCAATGATACTAAAGTTACGGCAGGAGTGACCCTCCTCGACCCTCAATTGGGAACTTGTTCGGATAATGGCACTGCAATGCAAAACCCCCCAGAACCGGGTAATTCGGCGGTGACAGGAGGAGCGATCGCCGGAACGCCAGTGCTGGGAACTGTGCCAAATATGCCAGCTAATTTAATAGCAACGGAAGAAGGAGGACAAATCAAACTCACTTGGCAAGATAATAGTAATAATGAGACAGGATTTTTGTTAGAACGCTCTCAAGATCAAAATAGTTGGGGAATTATTGCCAATGTTGCCACGAATTTGACCCAATATCTCGATACCAGTTTAACGACAAATGGGACTTATTATTATCGTCTTCGGGCAGTTAATGGGGTGGGACAATCGCAATTGGCCACCAGTAATGCGATCGCCTTTAATGGTAAAAATACTTCTACGGGTTCTAATCCTAATTCCCAACAACAGCAGGGAAATTCTCAACAACATTCTCAACAACAAGGTATTTTTCCAGTGCAGAACTCTTCTTCTCAGTCTGGAGTTTTTCAGTTAGGAAAATCTGCTAATCCTGTTAATCTGCAAATTAATTTACAAACCAATGCTACTCAGCAAGTCCATGAATTAGGTGTATTTGTTGTTGATGACGAACAAGGGCGAGTAAATGGATTAAAACCAGGAGATTCTGGCTATTTTAATGCAGCCTTGTCCAAAGCACAAATTATTTTTTCAGCCCTGCCGCAAAATACATTCCCTCAATTTAATTATACCCGCAATTTATCATTTTCCGGAGGGGAACAATTAGCTTTCTTTTTAATCCGCGATCGCACCACAGAACAAGTTCTCGCGGATGGAGATTTTTCGCCGATTCTCTATTCAATTCAATCAACTCAAACATTCTCATCGGGTGATGGGTTTATTCTCGCTTGGGAAGATGGCTCAGGAAATGCCGATTTTCAAGATTTACAGGTGCGAATTGGAACAACTTCCGGGAGTGTTTCTCTCACGACAACCTTTCAAGGAAAACAGCAAGGAGAAGCGATCGATTTACGCAGTTTTACTGGAATAGTTGCCGCCGAATTTATAACTGCAAGTTTGGCAAATTATCAAAACTCCTGCGGATTTTATCTCGTAGACGATCCTCTGACGGGAGAAGTTAATGGTGTCTTACCAGGAGAGGAAAATTATGCTCAAACTGCGGTTCAACAGTCTCTCAATTTGAATGCAGGACTTCCGGGAGGAGGCGTAGTCGTACCCTTTTTGATTGCCAATGGTACAGTAGAAGAATTCTTAAGGGATAACCCCGATAATTCCCCGATAATTAATCTTATTGCTTATTTCCCCTATTTAGAAGCTAATCCCGATGGCATCGATCACGTTCGTTTATTGGGAGATAATCTTTTTGGTTTTGAAGACTTATATGGAGGAGGCGATCGCGATTACAATGACTGGGTGGTTCAGGTGACAGTGAATGTTTAGAATAGGCGATCGCCTATCTTTTTAATTTTCAGGAAATGCGATCGTAAAGAATCGAGAAGCAATGCGATCGCAATCTTTTGAGTAGTTTTATCAGAGAAGTGGAGATAAATTAAAGAGAAGTCATATTAGCCAAACAGCTAATACTGGGAGCAAAGAAATATTCCCCCCCCTTCACCTTCATCCACAACTTAAAAGGACGATTTTCTGTAGCTTCTTTCCCCCATTCTTTCGTCCAATTTTGACTTCCTGGGGGCGAAATAACGGGATCTGGACCCACATCGACCTGCACGAACTTGGGTTGATTTGCCCAAGCTGACTGTATGAAATTGAATTGATTTTCAATTGTGGCTTGGAAGCATAAGAAGAGCAAACCCGATCCCGTTTCCGGTTCGTGGTTTATATCATTATCCCCGTAACTGATACCACGACGGGCAATACGATGACCTAATTCAGTTTCAAGAGCCTGTTCTGCATTGGGTGCAGATTCAACTCGTCCCGTATCACCACGAGGGTTTGTTTTGCGGATATGGGCGTGAAACGGGCATTTCATTGCCTTCGTATCTTCATCAAAATTGAAGTTATTGGTAGGAGTCACTGCATGGGAAGGAACGTCAGCCATCGTGAGAGGTGTCCCATCCTTGAAACGTCCCATCGTAGAGGCTCCCACGAACTCGGGTTCAACTTTCAACTCTTTCGCTAAGGAAGCAACATTCTCGTTCCAACCTTTCACGTTTTGTTCGAGTTTGCGGTACACCAAATAACTGCCGTAACTGTCTTCTTTTTGACCGTTGCGATCTTTTTCCACAACAATACTTAAAGGCGCTCTCGGATCCCACTGGCTAAAATTACAATTGTTCACCCGCGATCGCACGATATCCCGCTTTAGAAATAACGGTTGGCTGATCCCATCCACAAAGCCAAAATGTTCAATGATTTGACCTTCGCTATTTCTGAGAATAAAGCCATCTTCGCGATGAACGATTGTGGCAACTGTTCGCAAATCTTGGGTCATTTGATTAACCCCTTGTAACAAATCCACCACATCATCATCGGCCATGATAATTAAAGCATGGAGGGTTTGCTGATAACCCGTTTCCCACTCCTCCACCGGCGGATCTCCGAGCAAATTTTTCACGGCTTCGTTTTTCATGCCAAAGCGAAAAGGCTCATCTTTTGGCATTTTAAAGGGCTTAACACCAAAATATTTATACCCATCTTTGGACAAAAAGAAATTGGCAAATAAACCTCCATTCACGCCTTCTTTGCGATAACGAGCAGATTCATCAAATTGTTGTTGTGCCGATTTGATGTAATTTTTAGCAAAATTTTCAACCCATTCTTTCGCCGAGTCAACTTTGTCTGCGTGAAATTCTAGGAATAAATGCACGCTATGATCTCGTCCGTGACCTCGGAGAATATTCCCTTGCAAATCTTCCAGTAAATCTGCATATTTTCCTGGATTTTCTGGATCGATACCGTTTTCTAAAACTACACTCAAATCTTCTTCGGTCAGTGCCATTTTTCAACTCCTTTATGGTTGGATTTTTTGAGGATATGGGGTAGAGGCAAATACACTACCCCAATCATGATTTATACCAATCGAAAATTGGTATTACGCGGTTAGTTGTACGATTTTGGCGACGGAAGGTTTACCAATTTCATTGACGTAGAACATCATGTAATATCCAGGGGGATATAAATTAGCATTATCCGGTGTTGTAAAGTTGATGCGGAATTTTTGCGGATTTTTGCGAGGGATGACTTTATTGATTGCTAAATCTGCCAATCGCTGTCCGTAATCGAAAGAGTGAGTGAGAGTACCCAATTTCACCAGAACTAAAGAGCCATTTTCGTCAGCATTTTTCACAATAATGCGATCTTGACTGCCATAGTGTAAGACCTCTGGCGCTTTTTTAATCGCAGGCCGCTTTCCAGGTTTGAAAAGATAGGGCGGACTAAAAATTTCTGTCTGCCAAATTTCTGCTGGGATGAAAGGTAAGGGGTCGAGAGTGCCGTTACTATCCTCTTTACTTAAGTAATAGGCTTGGGGATCTGCATAATAGTCGTCGATATTAAAATCAACACAGTTTTCCCTTGCTCGATCGCACACTTTTTCGACCACTTTATAATATTCCGAGGGATTGGGAATAACATTGGGATAAACTGTACCATCGCGAGAGTGACCGGCTCGACTAGGATTGCCACCCACAACAATAACCCTTGCGTCCGGTAACAAAATAGCACCATTGTGATAGAGCCTCGGCAACCGTCCGGGGTTCATGTCTGTGGTCTTATATCCTCCCGGTGCGTCGGGGTCGGGGGTCATCAGTACAGGTTCGTAAATGGGAGCGTATTCGCCATATTCACCGCCGTTGATAACAAGAATCTCTTTGCTGGGCAAAATCACCGCTTCATTCATGGCACGGGGCTTGTCGAGGAAGTCTTCGACGATTTCCCATTCTCCATTTTTCTTGCCGCTTGCTTCTGGGGCGATCCACCGTTCTAAACTGCGAGCAATACTGATGCCGTTTGCTTCAAGTTCTTTGTTCCGTGCGTCTTGGTAAGGACGACCATAGTTAATGTCATTTGTACCGATTATACCGCCAATGAGCAAAATATCGTCGGAGTTGGGATCGTCCAGGGCAGTACCGTAAACCCGCGAGATGACATCGCGATCGGGACCGACCTCAAAACTTATTTCCGCTTTGCCGTTAGCTTGTTCTTCAATGGAGAGGAGGTAAGATTTTTTGCTTATATGAGTTTCTAGGGGAAAGTGTCCGGCACCATCTCCCGTAATCAATAAGCGACCGTCTGGGGTGGGCAAAATGCGAGGATAAAGATCGATATAATCAAAACCATCGTTAACTTCAATGTTAAAAGGACTATCTTCGTAGTCTCTTAAGTCAAAAAATTGAAATGATTCGGTTTCTGGGTCGTAAAGTTCCATTGTGGGGGAAACTTGACCTGGTTTTCCGAACTTCAAACCGGAGAAAATGGCAATTTTACCACTGGCAAGAGTGACGAGACTGGGATACCAGCGACCCTCACGCATTAAACCAACGGTACTCCATTCGTTGGTTTTCCAGTCGAACACATTACTCTGCTTTGAGCCTTCAAAGTTCTCTCCTGGATAGTAGCGCCCGCTACCACTAATAATTAAAACATTGCCATTCGCAAGATGAATGTGACCGGAACAAAAAGGATCGTTACTAAATCCGTTTTGTTCGGCGGGAGGAGAATCGATACGTTCGTATTCTTCGGTGATGGGGTCGAATAGGGTGGTGTTATTAATGGCATCATAGTTCGCTGTGTTTACACCATCCTCAAATTTATAGCCATCTTCTGTTTTTTCAAGGGTGTTGCGATTGCTACTGCCATTGACCATCAAGATTTTGCCATTGGGCAACAAGCTGGTATGAACAGATTGCATCCGATCTTCAGGGTTGGGAGGTAATGGAACGAGATGCCAGTCCCCCATTTCTTCTTTTGGACCTGTTGGATTGTAGTCCGCCGCGATCGCGTTTCCACTGCCATACAATACTAGGGTAAAAGCAAAAAGAAGTGCGATCGTGAGAGAAAATATTCGCCTCGGTCGAAGCGCGAAAGTTTTTTCGATTGTCATTGGTTTTTACAAGTTTTGAAAATCAATTAGATGATTTTCCCAAACCTACTACAGTTTGTAGAACTTGCCAACACCGTGAAATCATTCCTAAACTTAATTTAACAATTTTGCCCGTTTGTCTGTTACGATCTCACAATTTCCTCAAGTTCAGGATGTAGGTAAGGCGATCGCGAAACAATGTACGCGACAAAGAATCTTTAATTTTAATGATTCAGAGCCAAAAATTGAATGCGAGGAATGAGAGCATCTTCAACTAAACCAACTCCGGTAAATCCCCAGCGATCGATAATACTTTTAAGTTGAGGTTGAGAGGCAGACTCGACACCAAAGCGATCGCGAATATCGGCTGCGTGGGTATTCAAATAACTTAAGGCTTCAAAATGTTCGCGAAATAGCAACAAAAATGCCGCCTTTTCATCATTGACTCGAGGACGAGCCACAAGATATTGACCATCGCTATGAGAACGAATCAGATAATGTATTTCCACTGATTAATGATCCTTAAACAATAAACAACGATCGCCAAAATAGAGAAGAATGCAAATTAGAGTTGAGCAGGGAAAAATCGCGGTTTGAGATTTCATCGCTAAAAGTGGATAGGCTTTGTGCGGAGAATCTGATCTATAATTTTAGGCGATCGCGACTTTGCAAATTTTAATGTTTGTTTTAAGGACTGCGATCGCTCGTTGCCCAAACCCGCGCTAAATTCCCAGAGGTTCAGTAAGCAAAATGTTGCAGTGGCTCAAAAATCTCTCTCAACAACTCAATCCGCAAGCCTCTCCCACTGAGGATTCCAGCCAAGATGGAAACAGAGATGCGGAGTTCGGTCAACCCTTGACAGACAAAGATTATGAATTTCTATTTACCCAGTTACTCGAGGGGATCGCTCACGGTTGGCAAGCATCGAGAGTAGAACGTTTCATTGCAGCCCTAGAGAACAGAGGAACTAAAGAACAATGGGTTGAATGGCTGCAGCGCTACGGAGCAAAAATTCTCGCATCTCCTGCCCCAGAGCCTGCCTTAGCCGAACGCATGGTAGCTTTGGGAGAAATTACGCGATTGCTCCCCTCCCTGCAAAAACTTGGCGATACCGCAAGTGGGATCGGGCGATTGCTCATGGCTCGAGAGAAAGGAGGAGATAGCGATACGTGGTCTTACGAAGCAGCTTCTCCCCCCACAGTCGTAGCCAATCCAACCCTTCCCGTCGAAACAGCGATTCCCTCTTCAGAAGAAAGCCCAGAAATCACAACAGAAGGGCTATCTCTCCCCACCCCCCCCACTCCCCCCACACTCCCCACCCCCCCCACACTCCCCACACCCCCTCCCGCCTCAGACTTCAGATGGGAAACTGCTCAAGAAAATGGTGCCAAAACCATTACTCTGGACGAACTGCTAGTCAGGCTGCAAGAAGACGGAAACTTGGTACAGCAAGTGGCTCAACGCTTGGGACTCGATAGCGAAGATCCTCAAGAAATCGTGCAGGAGTTGGTGAGACAAATCAACCAGCGTCAGAGTACCCCCCCTCCCGTTTCCCCTCCACCAGACTCAGAAGGAGATGAAGCCGAAATAGCCTTCACCCAAGGAGTCAAACTCTACGAAACTGGCGATTTTGAAAAAGCGATCGCCGCTTGGGACAAAGCCATTGCCTTAAAACCGGATTATCATCAGGCTTGGGGAAATCGCGGTTTAGGATTAAAAAATCTCGGTCGCTACGAGGAAGCGATCGCCTCTTACGATCGCGCCATCGCCCTAAAACCAGATTTTCACAAAGCCTGGTACAATCGAGGCTTGGCGCTCGACGAATTAGGACGCAGCGAAGAAGCCGTGACTGCTTACGATCGCGTCCTTGAGATGAAACCGGACTTTTATAAAGCATGGTACAGTCGCGGTAATAGCTTGGATGCCCTAGAAAAAAGCGAAGCCGCGATCGCCTGTTACGATCGCGCCATTGAATTGAAGCAAGATTTCTACAAAGCCTGGACCAGTCGCGGCAATAGCTTCAAGAGCATTCAACGCTACCAGGAAGCCGTGGAAAGCTATGATGGCGCATTAAACCTCAAACCCGACGACTACGACAGTTGGTATAACCGGGGTGTCAGTCTTTTTCACCTGGGACGCTACGAGGAAGCGATCGCCTCCTATGAAAGCGCCCTAAACCTCAAGCCCAACGATTACGGCTTATTATGGCTCAGAGGGAATGCTCGCTTGGCTTTGGGAGACTATCTTGCCAGCCTCGCCGACTTCGATCGCGCTGGGGAAATTAAACCCGACTTTGAGAAAATTTGGGAATCTCGCGGACGACTTTTGGCAGAATTGGGACGCACGGAAGCCGCGATCGCCGCTTACGATCGCGCCATCGCCCTCAGTTCCAACCCCGAAGCCTGGCACGGTCGCGGCGATTGCCTTAGAGGTGCCTACCGCTTTGCAGAAGCCCTCGAAAACTACGATCGCGCCCTGAGAATCGCACCGGACTCCGCCCCCCTTTGGAGCGCGCGCGGGGCAACCCTGGTGGAACTCGAACGACCGGAAGAGGCGATCGCTTGTTACGATCGCGCCCTACAATTACAAGCCGATGGCTGGAGGACTTGGAAAGATCGCGCCCAAGCCGTTAAGCGATCGGGGGAACCCGATTTACTCTTGACTGCCTTGAGTCCCCTCGCCCGCGCCTGTCCCAACCTCAACAAACGCGGCGATGAGGGGATTATCGCCAGCTTAGAACGCGGTTTGGAATGTCTGCCCCGCGATCGCTATCCCGAGGCTTGGGGAAGATTGCAGCAACATCTCGGCTTGGCTTATTATCAGCGCGGCCTGGACACCAACGAGCCAGGAATGTTTTGGCGCAAAGCCTTGAGTTGTTATGAAGAAGCCCTGCAAACCCTGACTCCGGAAGCATTTCCCCTTCTACACGCCCAAGTTTTGCAACGACAAATGCAAACCTACTTAGGGTTAGAAGAAAACAAACCCGTAAAATCTCTCTATAACACCGGTAACAAACACCTGCAAAATGCCCTCAATGCGCCCGACTGTTCTGGGGAAAGACAACGCGCCTTGCTTCTGGCTGCCGCAAACTTTCATCGTTTAAGTGTAGACCTTGCCGTACAAGAAGGAGAACTGCTCCAAGCACTCCCTCGCGCCGAGCGGGGCAAAAATACTCTCTTCTCTGCCTTGCTCGATCTGCCCTTGCTCCAAGAAAGCGGCTTAAAATGGACAGAAATACAACAATTATTAGGCGATCGCATGGCGGCCATTGTTTGGCACTTGGGTGATAACGGCTTAACGACCTTTATTCTCAAACCCAATACCCCGGAACCCATTGTTTTAGGGCATACCCCCAATGTCGTTTTAAATGTCGTATTGAGTCCTTCCTTACGCTCTCGGGTAGAACTCGCTAAACAAAGTAGCGAAGACTCTCTCTCTATTCTCCTAGAACTTTTAGGATTGGAAGGAGAGAGCAATACGTCCCTTTCTACTCATGGCGAACAAGCAGAATTAGAAGCAACAGAACCCGATCGAGGAGACGCAACCCCAAAACCCGAAGCCGCAAACGAATATCGCGAAGCTCGCCAGCACCTATCTCAATTTAAAACCTGGTGGCAAACTTGGCAAAGGCGATCGTCTTCCCCCGCACTTCTCTCAGAGCATTTAGCCACAATGCTAGAAGAATTAGCCAAAATTTTGCGAATTCCCGATTTGCTGCAAGAGTTTGAAAATGAGGATATTAATACCCTCCTGTTGATTCCCGATCGCGAGTTGCATTTTCTGCCACTTCATGCACTCTTGCCGGATCGCTTTAATGTTACTTATTTACCCAGTCTCCAATTTACCCACTTCTCCGCCTCTACCCCCGAGAACGCAACTAGCACGGCATTACCCGATCCTTGGCTCAAACCAGAAGGCGAGGTGCAAACTGCCGCCTCTTCTACCGAGACGACCAATACCGCCAAACCGAAAATTAATGCCATTCTCAGCGCGGGAATTGAGAGCCAAGGAAATGAGAAAAATGAGGTTTTCTCCGCCTTACCTTATGCCAGTTTAGAATCGACGCTCATTTGTCGCGGCTTCTCTAACTCCCAGCATTTAACGAATCCCAAAACGGTAAAAGCGAAAATCATTGAATCACTCACAAGAGGATACCGTTTTTGTCATCTATCAACAAATATCACCTACAATTATAAGTCTCCACAAAAATCAGCGATTTTGTTTCCAGGGGAATCCTCGTTAACATTGGCAGAACTACAAAAGCTACCCCTGAGCAGCATTGAGTTATTTGGGTTTTCAGGAGTCGAAGCCCTTTGCGGTCAGCCCGTTGACTCTGCCGCGATCGATCGCTATACGGGATGGGGAGCAGCACTGTTAGGCGCGGGAGTTACTTATGTTTTCTACCCTCTCTGGTATGTGGACTCCATCGCTGGCATTCTTTTCAGCATTGAATTTTATCGCTGCTTATCTCGGGGTTCAACTCCCCCCATCGCCCTCAAACAAGCACAACTTTGGCTGCGAACCGTAACCTATGGGGAATTAATCTCTTGGTATGGCGATCGCTTGGCAGAATTGGGCAATACAGGCAACCCCCATCGTTTGGTATTAGAAGAAGCCGTGACTCGCATTCAAAACGACCCCGCTAAAATGCAGTTAACCACTCCACCTTATGCTCACCCCTATTATTGGGCAGGGTTTAAAATACTGGGCAAACCTTTTCAATAAGCGATTATCAAAGCATCATCGATCGCTATTTTTAGGAATAGAGAGAGAGGAGAAATCGACTGAGGTTCATATTAGAATCGCAGATGGACAATGAGAATATCAACCGGTAGCAGGATTATCAGATTTGATGCAATCTGTGATGATAGGTTACAACAATAGACAATGTAGTTTTTCTCGACCTTCAAACCATGAGTGAAGTAAATTCCAGTGTTGCTGAAGATATCCTTCCCCGCGAAGTTCGGGTAACTCAACTTCATAACTTGATAGAAACCCTTCGTATTGCTGAAGAAATTGCCACTAAAGGCTATTTAATTAGCAGTTCCGAACTTGCAGATTTAATGGATGTTAACGCCAGTGCCGTAACCAGTCGCGGTGATAATTGGTCTTGGCGAAACTGGGTCATTTCCCGCGTGCGTCGAGAAGGCAATCAAATTCTCTGGCAATTGGAACGAGTTGATTAGTGATTAGTGATTAGTGATTAGTGATTGCACTATTCCTTCAAGTTCAATAAACTCGTCCTCGCCACTGTTTCGGTTTTTGTAGAGAAGAGAGAAAAATGCGAGACACTGCGAGGATATCCGCCAGAGGAGATAACCAAAACAGCCAAGAAGCCAAAGTTTTGCTTACCCCTGCGTAAGAGGGGGCGATCGCCATTAACATTAACCATCGCAGGAGGACAAGAAACAGATTTAAGGCGATCGCCAGAGTAATAACCAAAGTGCGATCGCCCCACAGCCAGGCGGAATCCAAGCCGAGTAGTACAGGCAAAGGGAAACCTTGAACCGCAGATAGCAGCCAGACATCTCCCCAAATTTGCCCTAGGGAAGAAGCATCCTTAAGATCGAGCGATCGCCCCCATTCTTGCCAGGTTTCTTTTGCGCCCTCATACATTCGCACCTTTAACACTTCCCTACCCTCTAAAAAGCCTACTTTATAGCCTCGGGCGGCGATGAAACGAGCAAGGGTAACATCATCACAAAATGATGCTTTTGCCCGTTCATAACCGCCAACAGCAGTCAACACAGAACGGCGGCAAAAAAAGCACTGTCCATTGGCCATAACGCGATCGGCAGAAGAAGCATCACTGCCAGAAGGATTAAAACGGTACAGTAGAGTCATTAACAAAGCCGGTTGCAGCCACCATTCTCCTGGATAATGCAAGATGAACTGAGGAGAAAGAGAAATTAAATCATAATTTTCCCTGCAAGCAATTTCTACTAAACTCGCCACTAAACCGGGTTGAGGTTGGGTATCTGCATCAAGTCCCAAAACCCACTCACTTTCTGGGGAACTTTGCCTAAATCCATAATCTAACGCCCAAGGACGACCAACCCAGTCAGGAGGAAGGGTCGGATCGGTTAAAAGAAGCGGTTTTGGAGATGTTTCGGAAGCCTGAACATTTTTCACTAATTCTCTCGTCCCATCTCGAGAATTACTATCCACCACTAAAATTTCCCTCACTTCTCCCCCCTGTTGGCTCAATCCTTGCAAACAAGGGCTAAGGCGTTGAACTTCATTGAGAGTGGGAATAACAATGCTGACGGTACCGCTATACTCTGTTGTTGACTCTCGCGGGGCAAGAGGAGGATGGCGAAAAGCCCCTTTCAATAAGCGAGAGAGAAGAATAAATGTTGCGGGGAGAGTCCAAAGAAGGGAAGCTAATGCGAGGGCGCTGAGGGG
>NZ_JAYGHV010000132.1:0-27324 GCF_034932145.1 Spirulina sp. 06S082
TTTATCTTGATAATCCTTTTTCTGTCGGCGATTATATCTATCTTTCCGACCGAACTTTAGGTCAAGTTGAAGCGGTAGGATGGCGATCGACCAAGATTAGACTTTCAGGAAAAAATACTCTCGTTATCGTGCCTAATAGCAATTTAGCACAGACTAATATTGAAAATTTGACCAAAGCTAGACGACTTGTTTTAATGGTATATATGACTTTTTTTAGAACGATGTCTGATGAAGAAAAAGCATTAATTCGACAACTGATTCGAGAAAGTACCCAAGAAATTATTGGTATTGATTCGCAACTAACTCAAGTTATGTTTGAAGATTTAGTTAACAGTACCCAGCAAAATCAAGTTCGCGCCCAAGCAGTCTTTTTTGTTTTGGGGGCTGAAGATAGTTCAATGGAGTTACGAAAAACTCTTTTAGAAATTGCTCGAGGTAATATTATGGAGAGATTACATAACTATGGTATTGATTGTAAATTTGAGGAGAAAATTGTAGATATTTCTCAACCGATGAAAATGTAAAAACTACAAGTATTGGCAAAGCTAAAGATTGAAACAATAAATAAAAATTGATTATGCCAGAAATTTTTCAGTTCGATCGCGTCGATCCAGAAATCCTTCGAGATGTTGTCGAACTTGCTATTAGATTGGGACTCTTTCTTGTTGGTGCAATACTATCCCCTATTGTCGGGCGATCGCTGCCTAAATTTTTACAGTATTTGTTGAAAATAAGCCAACGTTATACCGATATTAATGCCCAAGAAATTTACAAGCGCTTGATTAAACCATTTCAGAATTCTGTTGCTATTACAGGGACATTAGCTTGCATTGCTCTCAGTTTATATTGGCTAATTATTTATGACGAACTCTATACCTTTCTCGGTTTTTTTATCTATTCAGCATTATCCATTAGTATTGTTTGGTTTACTTTTAATGCGGCTCGACAAATCATTCGCCAATCTGTTATTAATTTAGTCAAGCGGTGGTTTGGGGAAATTAACGAAGTTGTTCTCATCTTTGAAACATTGATTTACATTGCGATCGTTCTCATTGCTTTTATTATTTTTGCCCAAGGTTTGCGCTTAAATTTGGTGGCGATCGGAACCAGTTTGGGCATTGGTGGGGTTGCAGTTGCTTTTGCATCTCAACAAGCCCTAGGAAGGCTTTTTGGCACCCTAGAACTTTATCTCGATCGCCCCTATGTACCGGGAGAATATATTCGCGTCACCTTCAATCCTGTTAAGGGAGATATCTATGGTCGGATAGAATCAATAGGACTGCGTTCTACTAAAATCCGTGTTGTTGCTCGCAATACCGTTATGATTGTGCCTAATTCTATGATGGCAGGTCTATATATTGAAAATATCAGTCGAGGGGGAAAAATCATGGCCATGTTATGTTTGGATTTTGTCAAAACCCTTAAGGAAGGAGAAAAAGCCCTAGTCAAACAAATTATTGAAGAGTCCAGCCAAATTTTTTGGGAACTCGATAAAGCCAGTACGCAAGTGCAGTTTGATGTCTCAGAGGGCAATTCGGGAACTCGCGCGCGCATTATCTTTTTTATTACCGGATCGGGAGAAAATTCCATCGGTTTACGCAAGCGCCTTTTGGAGTTAGCGAATGATACGATCGCCAGAAAAGTAGCGACTTATAATCTGAGCTTTACAACTCCCGATCCTATCATTTATATTGATTCTCCTATGTCCATCTAATCAATTAGCAATGAACAATTATCAATGACTCATGTTATGAATAATCAACCTGCACCAACCAATCCCGAAATTGACGATCGGACTTCTCCGACAACGATCCAAGAACAACATTTAAACTTAAAACTAGAAGTCGAACAAGTTTATCGTAAAGTCGATCGCCTGCAAACCACTTTGCAGACTTTACTCAGTGGTTTATTAGTCGCGACTTTGATTGCAGTTGGGGTTGCAACTTGGTTTGCTTATCGTCTCCTACTCGAAGAAAAGATCGCGCAACAGGAAGTCAAAAAAACAATTGAAACCCAAGCAGAGATCATTGAACGACTCGATCGCCTCGAAGAACAGATCCAAAGTCAAGAACGGAAAATCAAGCGTTTGAGTGAGGATATTCCCCCGGAATTGGGCGATCGCCTCGAAGAAGATCGCCAAGAATTGCAGAAGTTTCGCGATCGCCTCAACCGACTAGAAAAAATAAACCCAGAGAAGCAATTGAACGATTAATAATAGGTGTACTAATCCGTCAGCGTTAAGATAAAAAAAGTTGGAGGAAAAAACAGCAACATGGACAACAGCAGCAACTTGATTCAAGAACTATTAACGATTGGTTTGGGGACGACTACCTTTGTCGCCGAAAAACTGGGGGAAATGGGCGATCGCTTGGTCAAAGAGGGCAAAATTGAACCCGATGAAGCCAAAACTATCGTCAATGAAGTTCTCAAAAAAGTCAACACCGATCGCGGTACTGTAGAAGACCGAATGCAGAAACAATTAAAAACCGTCCTGCAAGATATCGGAGTTCCCCGACAGTCGGAGATCGACGAATTGCGGGGACGGATCGATCGCTTGGAACATCAAGTCAGAGACCTCGAAAATAAACAATGGCGTTAAATTCAAGAGAAAAGCATGAAAGCAATTTTAATTAGTGTCGGTACGATCGCCGCATTTGGTTTGATTTTGGCGATCGCTTTATTAATGGGTAAAGGCGATGAGGCCATCTCCTCGGGGTCTGCAAATCCCACGGATTCTCCTGCAACGGCAGTGGCAACAGGTACACTAACACCAGAAGATTCTACTGTGGAGTCTTCTGATGTCTCGCAAACAAAGGAAAACGTGAACGAAGAAATCATCACCACGGAGTCCGGACTCCAGTATGTGGTCATTAAAGAAGGAGTTGGCGACTCTCCCTCGAAGGGTAAAACGGTTGTTGTCCACTATACGGGAACCCTAGAGGATGGCACAAAATTCGACAGTTCCCGCGATCGCAATCAGCCTTTTTCCTTTACAATCGGGGTCGGCCAGGTGATTAAAGGTTGGGATGAAGGCGTAGGAATGATGAAACCAGGAGGACGGCGCAAGTTAATTATCCCGCCGGATTTGGGTTATGGCGAACGAGGTGCCGGGGGGGTCATTCCTGGCAATGCGACGCTGATTTTTGATGTTGAATTATTAAAAATTCAATAGTTTCTCTTATCCCTTCTCTTTGATTAAGCTGAAGGGATAGTTTTTTGTTGGCAATCCCTCTTGCTAAATGCCAGCATTAATCCTATAATGATGGTGGATTTTTTGGCAAACCGAAGCGGGGTCGAAAACCCTAGGGGGTTTGCCAAATGGCTCAGAACCTTGAAAATTCAATAGTTTTGAGATTTTGCAGGGGAGGTTTAGACGGAAGTTTAGACAGGAATTTGGCGATTTTTTCGTGGTCTGCCAAATCTGCCTCTGAATTCCCCTTCTCGTAAGGGTTTTGGCTGGCGGTCTTTCATCTCACTGAATCCCCTTTTGGGGACTGAAACTTTTGCCCCCGCGCCCCTCTGTATCTAAAAATCCACTTTCATCTCACTGAATCCCCTTTTGGGGACTGAAACAATTGATCCTTGTTGCGATAAACAAAACTTAATCGTCCTTTCATCTCACTGAATCCCCTTTTGGGGACTGAAACCGATGACTTCTGACACTGGCTTAGACGGGCAAAACCACTTTCATCTCACTGAATCCCCTTTTGGGGACTGAAACAAGTCATTGATGGTATATTCTTCACTGAAGTCAGCGCTTTCATCTCACTGAATCCCCTTTTGGGGACTGAAACAGGAAAAGGAAAGCAGAAATGCTGGCAGAAAACTCACTTTCATCTCACTGAATCCCCTTTTGGGGACTGAAACTAATGTATTTGATGAATATTTTTTTCACACTGAACTTTCATCTCACTGAATCCCCTTTTGGGGACTGAAACATCGCTCTATTTCGTGTATTTCCGGCAAACACCGGCTTTCATCTCACTGAATCCCCTTTTGGGGACTGAAACGCGTTGATCTTCGTTTGTTGATGGTTTCTCTTATGCTTTCATCTCACTGAATCCCCTTTTGGGGACTGAAACAAGTAGCGGGCGGCATTGTTCCCGTTTCCCCCGTCTGCTTTCATCTCACTGAATCCCCTTTTGGGGACTGAAACGTGGACGATTAACTGACTCATTTTTCGATAACTCCTTTCATCTCACTGAATCCCCTTTTGGGGACTGAAACTGTTGTTCCCACGAAATCCTTTCTCCTGTTAGAGAACTTTCATCTCACTGAATCCCCTTTTGGGGACTGAAACAATTGTTGTTAATTTGTCTGGCTCTGGGATAAATCTTTCATCTCACTGAATCCCCTTTTGGGGACTGAAACTCGGCATCGTTAAAGATGTCGTTGATAAGAGCGTTTTCTTTCATCTCACTGAATCCCCTTTTGGGGACTGAAACTAAGACTTATCGGGATTTAATCGCCCTTTTGGAACTCTTTCATCTCACTGAATCCCCTTTTGGGGACTGAAACGAGCGCAAAAAGTCCTCTCCTCTTTGGGGGACATACTTTCATCTCACTGAATCCCCTTTTGGGGACTGAAACTTCTCTTGGGGGTTATCTTCCTCGTGTACCCCAACTTTCATCTCACTGAATCCCCTTTTGGGGACTGAAACAAGGCACGGGTTTGGGCATCTTCCCAAACATCCTCCCAACTTTCATCTCACTGAATCCCCTTTTGGGGACTGAAACAATGCTTTACCATGTAATGCTGAAAGAATAGGACTTTCATCTCACTGAATCCCCTTTTGGGGACTGAAACAAAAGCCATTCTCAGTTTTTTGAGGTTTCCCGAATCCTTTCATCTCACTGAATCCCCTTTTGGGGACTGAAACATCGCATATTCTTCTTGCAAGATCGCTTCTTTCGCTCCTTTCATCTCACTGAATCCCCTTTTGGGGACTGAAACACGATCGCACAATCTCAAATACCAGAAGCGGATCGAGATCGGAAAGACAACTTAATGAGCAATTTATTTCCTTAACCTCCAGAAGCCGACTGCACCTGTAAATTTGAAATAAAATCCGGCGATCGCCATCCATTCCAGACTTTTCTGATAAGACAGTAACTTTGAACCCCTAGCGGATCGACAAGAAAAAGGATAATTTAATCGTCACCCCCCGAGCCAGAACAAGAGCTGGAGAAAATTCTACTCAAGTAGAGGGAATCAAAATTTCAAAATTACGCTATTATCGGAGAATTAGAATACAGCGATCGCACCCGCGACATAAAATTTTATATTTTTCTTATCAAAGATGCTCCAAATGCAGGACACGATGACCACTGACACTGTTCGCCTTCGCTCTGACTTTATCAATACCAAAGTAATCGCCAACAACAACGCGAGACTCGTGGGTGTTGTCAAGACCCTTTTGGTAGACATCGATCGCCGAGAAGTGGTAGCACTCGGACTGCGAGATAACATTCTCTCTGTGACGGGAATGCCCAAATATATGTATTTGACAACGATAGAAAAAACAGGAGATGTTATCCTCGTCCCCGATGAAGACGTAATTGAAGATGTTGATGTTGAAGCCTACAGCAAGTTAGTGAATTGCGAGGTCATTACCGAATCTGGAGAACTTCTTGGCAGAGTGCGGGATTTCCAATTTAACCTAGAAGACGGTCAACTTGTTTCGATTATTATCGCCTCCCTAGGTTTGCCGCAAATTCCCGAACAGATTCTCAGTACCTACGAACTACCCGTAGAAGATATCATCAGTAGCGGTCCCAATCGCATTATTGTCTTTGAAGGCTCAGAAGACCATCTCGTTCAGGTTTCTGTGGGTATTTTAGAGCGATTGGGTATTGGCAGTCCACCCTGGGAACGAGATGAAGAGGATATCTATTCAACCCCGGTGATTCGTTCAGACAATCAATTACCCACCGGTATCCCCGTAAATCCTCCCCCAAAACGCCGAGAACGGGCAGAACCAGCATGGGATGAGGATGAATGGGAAGAAGCACAACCCAAAACCCTACCGCGTCGTCAAGCCAAGGCTATACCGATCCCTGAATATCCAGAAGATACCTACGATCGCCAGGAAGAAGAGTCCAACTGGGATGATGCTCCTCGGGAGACTTACGAACAACGTGCTTATGTAGAACCGGAACGGGAATATAAGTACGATGATGATGTTAAGCGAGATGTTTGGGATGATGATGTGCATCCTAATGACTATAAGCCGAAAAAACTCAATATTCCCGAAAAAACCAAGATGCCGGAATACGAAGATAACTATTAAGTTAACTCAACTTGCTAGTTATTGATTCGATCCCCCCCCAGCCCCTATCGTTGAAAAGCGAAGCATCCTCTATCCTCCCCCTTTTCAAGGGGGATAAGAGGGGGATCAATAAGGGGGAGAATCCTCTGGCTTTCCCCCTTTTTAAGGGGGATTTAGGGAGATGTCAAATCCGGTTAATGGGTATAACAAGCGGGCAAGATGCCCGCACTACTGTAATTATTGAATATTATCGTAGTGGGAACGTCTCGCTCCCTAGATTTTTAATGATAATATTCATGCGGATTTGATATAATGCCAAATCGGCTTTATTCAGGAGGTTTTCGCTACAGGGTTTCCGGCGATCGCGTGAATTAGGGTCTGTGGTAACTGGATTTGGTATAACAAGTTCGGTACACCCTTTTTTTTGAGCCGAAGGGGATAATTTAGAGACTGCGATCGCGTCTGAGAATGACTACGATAGGCTGGAATTCATGCACCCCTGCTGGTGGTAAATTATTTTCAATTTCCACCTTAATGAGATTCGCAAGAATACCGTTCACCCTTTGTTGTTGGAGATTTTCCCGTTCATCAAAATACTGCAAGATTTCGTAAGTTTTTTGTTTTTTCTCCCGTTTCTTTTTAATATCTAACATCATTTTTTCTTTACGTTGAACTGTAATCGACGGTTCTTTTTTATTAACCCAATAAGCACGATAACCGTAATTTTTTTCACTTTTAGAAACTCTCAATCTAGGCAAACTGGGAATACAAAGATAATGATCGTTATTTTGTTCTTTAACTTGAAAATACCCCCAAGTTCTTTGCTTGCGCTGTAACAGATTCAGCAATGCACTTTCTAGCAAGGGGAAAGGAGAATCTTGCTCAAATTGTACTGAAGGAGATGCCATGTTAAAAATTGATAATAGGGAATGGGTACGGGAGGAAAAGAAGAAAAATGGAGTCTTTATGATATCAAAAAACTGTAGGGATGTTGCCTGCAACGTCCCTACAGTTGGATTTCTAGGGTAGGGGTACAATGCTTGCCCTGAAATTATGACCTAATTATTAGGATTTGATCTAAAATTATTTTCTTTTTAACCATTGACAAATGGGTACAACTATGAAATAACTCAAACTTAAAGAAAAGGCGATCGCCATGCCCATTAAAACAAAAACTCCTGTAGTTAAAAAGAAATAAGAAAAAGACAAAACTTCAGGAATAGTTTGTAGGGAAACATTACACCATTCTAATAACCCTAAAAAAAATACTCCCGTGCCGAAAACGCTGGTCATCAAATGAATAATGACATAATCAGATAATCCTAGACCCAAGGTTAAGAGTGCGACACTAATGCCTAAAAATCCTAAAAATTGCCCTTGCAAAGAATCAGGAAAACCCAACCAAAATAACCACGCGATCGCATAACCCAAAAACCCTCCAATTCCTGCGAAAAAAGGATGGCTGCGCTGTCGGTAACTTTTTGGTTCTGCGAGTCCCCAAGCTGTCCCCAGTCCCGCGATCGCCACCACTAACATTTTGGGTTCAACTTTAATCGTAACATCAAGGGCAAGTTGAGCGATAAAATGGTTCATACCATCGGCAAATTCATCGCCCCAAATCGTATAAGTGATAAGACTTTGACCCAGCAAAATCCCTATAATTGCCCCCATTCCCCCCCAGACCATTTCTCGCAGGGTTTCCAGACCCGCAAAACTCACTTTTCTATAGGCGATCGCGCTAATGCGTTGAGTTCTCCTGATAGTTTTGGCGATCGCCAAACCCAAAGGAAGGAAACGCTGTTTTATTTTTTGCCAAGTTTGTGTCAGTTTCGCGAAAGGATTGCGTCGCGATCGCAGGGTCGCTAATTCTCGCTTTACCGCCCGAGCGCTCTGAAGGCGGCGATCGGCGGTAGGATGGATCATATTATCGAGTAATGTGGCTAAACGAGGATTGACTTTAGCATAGTTGCGCCATTTTAATTGTCCTGTTTCGATATCTTCCATCTCTACGGGATAGCGTCCCGTGAGAAGATGAATAATAGTACGTCCTAAAGCATAAATATCTGCCGTAGGTTCTGACCCTCCACCGGACATTTGTTCTGGAGGACTATAGCCCGAAGAAAATAGCCTGGTAGAACTAGGATTAGGATCGATGGGTTTTGCCCCACCAAAATCGATTAAAACCAGTTGTGTTTCCCCAAAAGTGCCGCGATCGGTACGCAACATTAAATTAGACGGTTTGATATCGCGATGGACGATTTTCCGTTTATGCAAAACATTAAGAATTGTCGCGACTTGCCATAACCACTCGCAGGCCAAAACTTCTGGACATCCTTGAGGGTAGCGTTCTGCGAGAATTTCCTCAAGATTTTTACCGATAATTTTCTCCATCACTAAACAATGAATTTCGCGATCGGGGGTTTTTACAGTGAAAGAACTATGGCGATCGGCAACTTTAGGAACTCCTGGATGATGTAAACTTCGCAAAACAATCGCTTCTTGAACGAACAATTGTTCGGCTTTTTCGCTAGAAGTTGTTAAAACTTTTAAAACTTTTTCTTGACGGGTTTCTAAATCCCAAATGGTATAAATAGCAGAAAACCCTCCAGACCCCAATTTTTGCAGGGGAATATAGCGTTGCTGGAGGTGCAAGGCTGTTCCACATCGCTGACAGAATTTATGATGTCCCGGTTGTGGATAAGGTGCAGAACAGTCGGGATTAATGCAATGAGTAGCTGCCGATGGCGACATGGGATTTTGTTGTTATTGCGATCGCAACAAGGTTACATTATGAACTAAATTATGAACTAAATTATGAACGATCGCGAGGGTAAATTGGCGATCGCCAACAATTTCACTTGGAACGGGTAAAAACTTGCCAAGTAATAAACAGTGCAAAGGCAATATAACCTGTTACGGTCAGTAATTCCCAATCTAGCCCACTTTCTCCCATAATTTTTTCCGATAATAAACGTCAAAATTTTACCATTTTGGAGTACGTTTCGATCCCCCTAAATCCCCCTTAAAAAGGGGGACTTTGGGATTCTCCCCCCTTATCAAGGGGGGCTGGGGGGGATCGAATCAATAACTAGCAAGTTGAGTTAATATATGATAAGAGAAGGTTATATTGAGCAAACCCCCTCAAATTGAATCATTAGGAGAAGCGTACAATGTCTGACAAACGAATGAACGATCTTTTTCGAGATATTGCCGAATTAAAACGACGAGTCACTAAACTGGAATATGGACAAAAGGAACTTGATAATGTTGTCGATCCGAAGGGTTGGATCGGAGAAGCCTTTGAACATTTGGAGGAAGATATCGATGAAAGATTTGAGGAAGTGAATGCCAGATTTGAGGAAGTGAATAACAAACTCGATATTATCCTCAGACATTTGACGGGATTACCGCAAGATGAGAATTGATCGTATGTGGAACAAGCATCCTGCTTATTCGAGAATTACACCAAATTACCCACGGTCAGGATGCCCATTCTACGGTAAAATAGAAGAAAGATTCTGTTCGGGATTGGATGTTTTTGCAAAACTGAGATGCACCTGCTACTCATACCAGATAGACTCAATTTTTTGCGCGATCGCCTTTCCTTCCTCTTTATTTTTTTCCTTTAATAAAACGGTAACGTGACCCAATTTACGACCGATGCGAGACTCGGTTTTTCCGTACCAATGCACGAAAGCATGAGGAATATGGGCTAATTGTTCTCGCTTATTTTGATAATCGGATTGAGAATTTTCAAAGCCCAATAAATTAACCATTACTGCACCATTACAGAGCATTTTCGGGGGATGTAACGGCATTCCCGTCACCGCTTCGAGTTGCATGGCAAATTGAGAAATATCGCAGGCATCTAAGGTAAAATGACCGGAATTATGAGTACGAGGGGCGATTTCATTGACTAATACTTGATTTTCTTGAGTGAGAAAGAGTTCGATCCCGAATATCCCGACCACTTGTAGGCGATCGAGAATTATAGTTGCAATGCGCTGTATCTCTGCGTTAATCTCCACAGAAACAGAAGCAGGGGCAAAAACACGACGACAAACTTGATTTTCTTGTTCGGTTTCGACCACGGGATAAACCACAACCTCTCCATTAACCCCTCTCGCTGCCATTACCGCGAGTTCGCTGACAAAAGGGATAAACTCCTCAATCAGCATTGAGGGGCGTTCTAGGCGATTCCAGAGGGATTCTAGAGCGTTTTGGTTAGCGAGGATAAAAGTGCCGCGTCCATCATAGCCGTGTCTCCTTGCTTTGAGAACAACGGGAAAACCATATTTTAAACCATATTCTGAGTTTATTTTGGCATCTTTTTCGAGGACTTGAAAACGAGGGACGGGTAAACCCATTTTTTGCAAATATCGGCGTTGCTCGGCTTTGTCTAATAAAGGCTCTAAAGACGCTAAACTGGGGCGAAAGCAAATGCCTTTTTCTGCGAGGACTTTGAGGGCTTCTAGATTGACAAATTCGTTTTCAAAGGTGATGACATCGCAGTAATCTGCCAGTTTTTGAGTTGCATTTGCGTCGGCGATCGCGCTTAAAACAGGATTTGCGGTGATTCTCGCAGCAGGATCGTCAGGGTTGGGAGTTTGTACAATCAGTTCTATATCGCGGGTTTTGGCCTCTTTTGCCATCATCCCTGCGAGTTGTCCTCCTCCGATTACACCGACTTTTTTCATGTCTCGACTACCCGATCTTTGCTTTTAGATTATAGGGAATAAATTCCTCTGAAAGTAATTTAAAGTTGCACATTCAGGCATTTTTCAGTCAAGATAGCCAGTATAAAATAACCCGATCGCCAAACACCTGAATGTCAAAGCAACCCCTCGATATCATACTCCTCGTCCTCGACACCCAAAGAGCCGATCGCCTATCCTGTTACGGCTATGAGAAAGAAACTTCCCCCAATTTAGATCGCCTCGCTACAGAGTCTACCCTCTTTCGCAATGCCGTCGCTGCGGCACAGTGGACAATTCCCTCCCATGCGTCCATGTTTACCGGGGTTTATCCCGATATTCATCAGATGGTGCAGTCTTATTCCGTTCTGCCTAGTACCCTCCCCACCCTAGCAGAACGGTTGCGAGAAGGAGGCTATTACACCGCCGCTTTTTGTAATAATCCCCTCGTTGGGGTGATTAATAATGGCTTGCGACGGGGCTTTTATAGCTTTTTAAACTATAGCGGACTCCTCACCGATCGCCCCAACCAAGCGGGAATTCCCGCGAACTTAATCGATCGCTATCGATCTTGGTTTAAGCGAGTCTTAGCGGGAACTTTTGGTAAAGTTCAAGATGCGTTTGCCCGTAGCGATGCCTTACTTTCCCTCTCCTTTAATCCCCTCATGGTTCCGCTTTGGCAAACAGCGTTGAGTTTTAAAGGCAATACGGCGAAATCCTTAGAGGATGCGGCAAAACTCCTCATCGATCGCCAACAAACTGAAGGGCAACCCATCTTCACTTTTATCAACCTGATGGAAACTCATATGCCCTATCATCCCCCGCGCAGATTCGTAGAACGTTTTGCCCCTCACGTTCTCAAGGACAAGGAAGCACAAGGCTATCTGCGCCAGTTTAACAGCGATGTGTACGGCTGGCTGGCTCCCCTTGCCGATCCCCTCAATGCCCGCCATAAGGAAACCCTAGATGGGATGTATGATGCAGAAGTGGCGGCACAGGACGAACAAGTAGGGCGTTTTGTGGAACAGTTGCGCGATCGCGGCGTTCTCGATAATGCCCTACTGATCATTTGTGCGGATCACGGAGAACATTTGGGAGAAAAGCGCTTATTGGGTCACACTAATGCGATTTATAACGAGTTGGCGCGAGTGCCTTTAATTGTCAGAGATGCCAGCAATGCCTTTCCCCGCAGCACCATCCGCGAGGAAGTGGTTTCGACTCGGCAATTATTCCACAGTATTCTCACCTCCGCAGGTTGCGCTACAGAAGCAGAAATGCCTCTTACCCTCGCTTTAACCGGAGAAACTCAACCTGTTTTTGCCATGGCGATCCCACCGCAAAACGTGCTTAACTTATTGATGCAGCGACAACCGGAATTAGTGCGAGAAATGCAATGCGATCGCGCTTCTCTTGCGGTTTGGAGTCAAGAATACAAGTTATTAGCAAAAGGGGGTGAAGGCGATTTTCTCGATAGTTGCGAACTCTACAACATTGTCAGCGATCCCACGGAAACTCTAGACTTACGAGATATCATGCCGGAACAAACGGAAATGCTACAAGATTATTTCGAGGATTTTTACCAACAAAAAAATCCGGTTGCAGTCTGCGATCGCCCCGACAATTTCGACGATCCCCAAGTTTATCAACGTCTCAAGGATTTGGGTTATTTAGAATAACCCGATCGTCTCAATTGTATTAAACTAGGGGAAATAATGAAGTCAACATTTGAAAATATGAGCCGACAGGAATTACGCACTTATCTATTAGAACATCGCGATAATGAAGAGGCTTTTCAAGTTTATCTCGACCGAGTAATGGCAAAACCTGGAGAAATTTATCCCGCCCCGAAAACAATTGAAGATTTGAGCAATTTTCCGCAACTTTTAGAAAAAAATCGGCGCGATCGGCAATAAAATTGTACCTATTACCCATTACCTATTCCCCAAAACAATGTACCCACCTGTCGATCCCATTCTCTTTCACCTCGGTCCTTTAACTTTGCGCTGGTATGGCATATTAATGATGAGTGCTGTTCTCATCTGTGGTTGGCTGGCCAGTCGAGAAGTCGAACGACGAGGACAGGACCCAGAAGACCTCTGGGATATGTTGCTGTGGATTATTATTCCTGGATTTCTAGGAGCAAGATTGTACTATGTGTTCGTACAGTCTCCTCGAGATGGGTCTGGTATTGGTTATTATTTAGCCAATCCAGGCAAAATACTGCAAATTTGGAGCGGTGGAATACACATTTTTGGCGGCTTTATTGCAGGGACGATCGCCCTATTAATCTTCACTAGGCTGCGAAAATTACCCCCCTTAATTTTTCTCGACGCGATCGCCCTCGGACTTCCCCTAGCACAGGCGATCGGACGCTGGGGTAATTTCATCAATCAAGAATTATACGGACCCCCGACAACCCTTCCTTGGGGGCTGAGAATCGATCCGCAACATCGCATCCCCCCCTATAACGATCTGGGACAATATCCCCAAAGCGATCGCTTTCATCCCCTCTTTTTATACGAATCTCTCTGGAATTTCCTCGGTTTTGCCCTTTTATTCTGGATTTCCCGCCGTTTCGCCAAACAACTCCAACCTGGAGATATGGGTTTACTTTACTTAATTTGGTATCCCTTGGGGCGCTTTTTTATCGAATTCCTCCGCACGGATTCTTGGTTTTTTGCCGGTACGCCCTTTAATATCGTTCATATTCTCAGTTTTATCGCCGTTACGGGTAGCGCGATCGCCCTATATTTGCGCCACAAAACCGCGATCGTCAAAGAGTAACGCTTCCAACAGGGCTCGAACCTGTAACCTACCGCTTAGAAGGCGGTTGCTCTATCCAATTGAGCTATGGAAGCAAAAGTCGAAACAATTATAGCTGTAACTTGACCTTCTCAAAAATTTGAGCATTGACAGCATTGATATTGTAACGAGAACCACCAGACATGGCAACGAATCCCAAAGCGCGATCGCCTGGCAAACGACTCCCAACATTTTTCCTAAACTTAAACCTGGGCAAAATCTATATGTAAAAGTTATTTTATTGATAATAATATGTATTTAGAGTTATTCCTTTAAAGTCCCTAAAAATCCTGACAATCAATGAGGTTAGTAATCTTAATATTTAGGTTGTGAGTTTTCTGAGAATTTTCCTAGCCATCTTTTATCATAATCTTTTATCATTAGGGAAAAGATAAATGCGTGCAATGGAATTTTCTCCCGAACATTGGAAAAGTCATGACCAAGGTAAGAAAACACGCCTTCGACTTCTAGAATATCTCGACGACAATCCTAAAGCCAGCACTGCGGAGATCGCGCATAATCTCGGACGTAGCCCAAGACAGGTCAAGCGACAATTATCGCGTTTGAAAGAAGAAGGAATCTTGCGCTATGACCGAAAATGGTTGATAGCTCACAATAACTCTTTCTTTATTCCTAAGTTTCTGAGGCGAGTCATGGCATTTCTGGGTCGTCCAGCCAGACGAAGACCTCGGGGACAAGGATGTTCTCCCATCCAACTTCACATCGATCGCTCTACTGCTGATGCAATATATTTTACTTTAGACGCAGTAGACTGGATGGAATTAAGTTTAGCATTGGATTTTGGCGAACTAAAATCCCAAAAACAAAAAGAACAGTTATTAAAAGGTGATTTAAAAGAAGATGATCTTTCTCGTTTTATGGAGTTGCAAAAATGTCATATTCGCTATCTCAAACAAAATAGTCCTCGTTTCAAGGTCTTATGTAAGCAAATGGAGACAATGAGTGCAGGAAAAACCATTTACATCGCTAAGACCTTGAAAACCAAGACTTTCAACAAAACGAAAACAGACTAATCAGATTAATCGCTAATCGTAAAAAGGCATTTCTTCTGAGGCCGCTAAAGTACCAAAGCGATCGGCAAGAGTCGCAAAAATATCGTAGAGTTTACCTTCAGTTTCCAGGTAATTCTCGATTTGGCTATTAAAGACCTCATCCCAAATTTCTTTTAATTCTTTTGTTACCAGCAGTTCGTTGACAAGCTGCTTTTTTTCTTGTAGAGAGAGATCCTCAACAAGGGTTTTGACGCGATCGCCTTCTTGGGAAGTTTTCAATAATGTACCACCGGTAGAAATCATAACCAAACACCTCTCTTACTCTTAGTGGGGACGTAGTATTCTATATGTCATTGTTTAAAAAGGCAAGACTTCGCTCGATTTTTTTGCGAATACTCACGAAAACGATGGCCAACAAGATTTATGCCAAAGGGGATGCGACTTGAGGAATGGCGAGAACATTATGACTAATGCGATCGGCAAGAGTCGCAAAAATATCACCTAAATTTTCCTCAGCTTCCAAATAGTTCTCGATTTGACTATCAAAGACTTCATCCCAAGTTTCCTCCAATTCTTTTGTACTAAGCAACTCGCTCACGAGCTGTTTTTTTTCTTGGAATGAGAGAGTATTAACCAAGGTTTTCACGCGATCGCCGCCAGACAAGCCAGAGGGGGTAGAAACTTTCATCAGAATACCTCGTTTATTTTTCGGATGCGGTATTCTATATGTCATCGTAAAAAAAAGCAAGCATTTTCTCCATTTTTTTCTGAAAAACTCAATAATTGAGATTCTGAAAAACTCAATAATTGAGAGAAGAAGTCTGTTTCGTCTGGGTTTACCCCACCGAGAGAGACAAAAACCGCAAAATATGTTTTATCGTAGAGAAATCTAAGACTGTAATACCAGCTTTTATGTAGAACAACACCATGAGCAACGAACAAGACCGCATCCTGATTTTCGATACTACCCTCCGAGACGGCGAACAGTCTCCTGGCGCGACCCTTAATGTGGAAGAAAAGCTGACCATCGCGCGATCGCTGGCAAGACTGGGTGTAGATATTATCGAAGCAGGATTTCCTCGTGCCAGTAATGGTGACTTTGAAGCAGTGCAGAAAATTGCCGACACCGTAGGCACTGAAGCGGGTCCGACGATATGCGGTCTTGCCCGAGCCAGAAAGGACGATATTGCTAGGGCAGCAGAAGCCCTCAAACCTGCCGCTAAACCTCGCATTCACACTTTTATTGCCACCTCTGATATTCATTTGCAATACAAGCTCAAAAAGACCCGTCAAGAGGTGTTAGAAATTGTTCCAGAAATGGTGGCCTATGCGAAATCTTTTGTGGATGATGTAGAATTTTCCCCTGAAGATGCCGCTCGCAGCGATCCGGAATTTATGTATCAGGTTTTGGAGAAGGCGATCGCGGCGGGTGCGACTACTGTTAATATTCCCGATACCGTCGGTTACACTACTCCTGGGGAATTTGGCGCACTCATTCGCGGCATTAAGGAAAATGTCCCCAATATTGACAGGGCAATTATTTCCGTCCACGGTCATAATGATTTGGGTTTAGCGGTGGCGAATTTCCTCGAAGCGGTGAAAAATGGGGCGCGACAGCTTGAATGTACCATTAATGGTATCGGCGAACGAGCAGGAAATGCCGCTCTGGAAGAATTGGTGATGGCTTTATACGTCCGTCGTCAATATTTTAACCCCTTCCTCGGGCGACCGGCGGAGTCTACGGCTTCTCTCACCAATATTGATACCACCCAAATTGCCAAAACTTCTCGTTTGGTGTCCAATCTTACGGGGATGTCTATACAACCTAATAAGGCGATCGTTGGTGCCAATGCTTTTGCCCATGAGTCCGGCATTCACCAAGATGGGGTACTCAAGCACAAGCTCACTTATGAGATCATGGATGCAGAGTCCATTGGTTTGAGTCAAAATCTGATCGTTTTGGGCAAACATTCCGGTCGTCATGCTTTCCGCGATCGCCTAGAAACCTTGGGTTTCGATCTCTCGGAAACGGAACTGAATAAAGCCTTTTTACGCTTTAAAGATGTTGCAGATAAAAAGAAAAGCATTAGCGACTTGGACATTGAGGCGATCGTCAATGATGAGATCCAGAAGGTCCCAGAGTTATATCGCCTCGAATTCGTACAGGTTTCCTGCGGCGATCGCGCCAAACCGACTGCAACGATCGCCTTGCTGACTCCCGACGGACAAGAATTGAGCGATGCGGCGATCGGTACGGGTCCCGTAGATGCTGTCTATAAAGCCATTAACCGGGTCGTGAATATTCCCAATGAATTAATTGAATATTCAGTTAAATCCGTCACTGAGGGCATTGACGCAATGGGAGAAGTTACCATTCGCCTGCGCTATGAGGGACACACCTACTCGGGTCATGCTGCCAATACTGACATTATTGTGGCCTCGGCTCGCGCCTATATTACGGCATTGAATCGCCTTTGTGCGTCGATGCAGCAAAAAGATCGCCTTCATCCCCAAAGTGCGATCGCGGGTTAAAATCACCTAGGGACGTTGAATTCAACGTCCCTTGTCGTTTTTTTCGATACGCAATCATTTTAAAAAATTCTCATACAGTCGTTCGCGCAGGATTTCTTTTTGGCCATGAAAAACGGTTAAATACAGAGAAGAATGGCGATCGTTATCTTGCCAAGAAACCACATAGAGATAATCGCCATTCTCCCAAGTAATACCGCGCTTGTGGCCATTGCGCCACGATGTTCCATATTGCAGCGAAATACAGTTTCCCTGAGAGTCGCAGCCTCTATAAGTTCTGCCTGTTTCAGGATTGTTGTCTCCCAAGGTAATAGTAAAATCGCCACCGCGATAGGTTTGCGCGATCGCCGCATTCGCAAAGAAGATAATAGCCGTGACGATGACTGCGGCGATCGCATTTCTGGGTTCATTCATAGATTGTTTGGGTTCGAGAATAAATTGAGAGAGTTCCTTATTTTCCCCAGTCAAGGATAAACTGAATGAGTCAGCCGATTGGGACTGGGCGAATCAATAGCCGATCGCCAAGAATCCCTATTTTGAGTTTGGATGATAAGGTTTCCCCAACTTATCCAAACCCCCTATTAAATTTTGAATTGCTTATGGAATGGCATCCTACAGACGCTCAGAGTTTGGCGATCGTCGATCGCGAGATCGGAGAACATCATTTTGCTCCCGCAGAATATGAAATTCTCCGACGGGTCATTCATGAGACGGCTGATTTTGAGTATAAGTCTTTAATTGGATTTTCTGAGGGGGCGCTACAATCAGGAGTGGCCGCCCTTGCAGCACGGACAACGATTATTGTTGATGTACCTATGATTCAAGTGGGGATTTCCCCTGCTATTCAGCAGACTTTTGCGAATCCAGTGTATTGCAGCATGGAAACGATTACTCGCCCTCACAAAAGTAAATCGCAATTGGCTCGAGGTATTCAAACCCTCGCCAAACGCTATCCCGAAGCAATTTTTATTATCGGTCAGGCACAAACGGCGCTGACGGCTTTGGTAGAATTAATTGAAGCAGAAGAGATTAAACCGGCTTTGGCGATCGCAACTCCGTCTGGATTTGTCGATACTGATGTGGTCAAGGAACGTCTTCAAGATACCATGATCCCTAATATTCGCATTAGCGGGCGCAAGGGTAGCGCAACGGTGGCTGTAGCTATTTTAAATGGGTTGGCTGATTTAGCATGGGAGGCTTATGGGAAAAATGGCCGGGAAATGTAATTTCAACTATGGGTTTGAAGAGGGTTTGGAGACCAAACCCCTACGTCCCAAATTTTGACGACTTTGCTTCTATCGGTGGAGATTAAGCGATCGCCACTGGAATTGAGAACGAGAGAATCGATCGCGCTTTCATGCCCGGAAAGTTCATGAAATTGACTTCTCCCATAAACATCCCAAAATGAGATTTTACCATCTCTCGCTCCACTAATGAGAATGCGACCGTAAGGACTAAAGGTGAGTACCGAGGTTGAGTAAGTGCCATCGTCAAAGGTACATAGTGTGTGGTTGGTCTTTTTTTCGAGATTGAGGTCCCATAATCGAATTTTCCCTTGCCAGGCGATCGCGGCCAGAATCAAGCCCACAGGACTGAGAAGGGCATAAGAGGAGAAGAGTTTTAAGGTATAAGGGCGATCGCGGGTTCGCAAATCCCAGAGCTTGATGGTTGCATCTTGAGCGGTACTAATTAAAGTATTTCCGTCGGCATTAAAAACAAGGTGAGAGATGGGACGATTGTGAGAACCAAAAATCAAATGGGTACTAAAGTTACCGATTAATTTACCCGTTGCAATTTGCCAAAGTCGAATGCTGCCATCTTCGCATCCCGTCGCCAAGATTTTACCATCTGGGGCGATCGCAATGGCCGTAATATCTAATGGATGGCCGTAAAGACTGTGTTTGAGTTCCCCTCTATCCCAAATTTCGATCTCGGGACTATTGCTATGAATGCTATTTTTAACTCGCACTAGGATATCCGCATCGGGACAGAGGGCATACATTTCTCGCATCGCAGATTTAGAAATAGTATAGAGGGTTTCCTCGCGATCGAGATTCATGACGCGAATATTTTTGCCTTTTTGGTAGGCGATCGCAGTACCTGTAGAATTTAAAGTTAGTTTATTGCCTGTTTTAATGGTTTTCACACAAGTAAATAATCGATAAGGAAGATAACCACGCAAAGCCCGATTAATTTCGGATTTTTCTTGATATTCTTGACAATTTTTCAATAAAATATATGCAATATGTTGAACTTGTTCCGAGTCGTCTTGTAGTCCCTTAACCACAAATTCTAGCCCTTTGTTACCATATTTAATTGCCTCGCGCAGTGCTTCAATTCTTGAGGCAACAACAGGACTAGAAAAACGTTGTTTGATTCCTGCTAGTCCCCCTAAAACCAACGATCCTCGGGGAATATTGTGTTGAGAACCGAGAACAGCATCATATTTTCTGGGGCGATCGGCATTCGACATTGTAATACTAATAACTGTTAATAAGGGCGAACTAAATAGGTTTTCCAAATGGGTTTATCCTCAGAATTAAGAATTTCTTTTTTTAACCATCGCCATGTTTTTCCTTCTTTTTGGCGCTGTAAGAAAATATCGAAAAGATTACTTTTTTGCTTTACTTTTTGATTGGGTAGATCGATTTCTAAATTATAACTTCCCGTGATGTGAAATGTCGGTAAATGTGCCATGTAAAGCGGCTCGATTTTTTGAATTGAAATCCCAGAAATTTTCAGATCGGGATTAGAAACTTTCAGATTTTCACTGAGAAGTTCTTGGGACTGGCGAACTTGTAAGGCGATCGCCTTTTTGACCCATTCCCCTGTTGGTGCGAGGCTAATGGGGGGTTTTCCTCCATTACATCCTAGGAGTAATAGGAGGAAAAAAACGCTTAGAATTCTTTGTAACCATCGTTTGATTATCATTTCTCTTTCCTCATCAGTATTATGATATTTTCAGGGGAATCTCGATCGCAAATTCAGTTCCTTTACCAGGAGTAGAAAAACATTTTAACTTACCTTGATGCTTCTCGGTGATAATCTGATAGCTGATAGACATTCCCATTCCTGTTCCTTTACCGATCGCCTTGGTGGTGAAAAAAGGCTCAAAAATGCGCTGTTGGATCTCCTCGGGAATGCCAGGTCCATTGTCGGCGATCGCAATTTGACAAGTGCGATCGTCGAGACTAGAAGTGCGAATGGTAATACAACTCGGATTTTCTTGATTCTCTTGATAGGTTCTTTTGCCATTCACCTCATCAAGAGCATCGATCGCATTAGCAAAAATATTCATAAACACTTGATTGAGTTGGCTAGGATAACACTCGACTTCAGGAATATTACCATAATCTTTGACAATTTGAATCTCCGGACGTTCGGGACTGGCTTTACAGCGATGTTGTAAAATCATCAGGGTGCTATCGAGGCCTTCGTGAATATTAACGGCTTTAAGACCTGCTTCATCCGTGCGAGAAAAGTTGCGTAAAGATAAAACAATTTGACGAATGCGATCGGTTCCAACTTTCATCGAAGCCAGCATTTTCAGGAGATCTTCTTGTAAAAAATCGAGATCGATTTCTTCAGCTTCTGCTTGAATTTCCGAGACGGGATCGGGATAATGTTTTGCATATAATGCCAAGAAATCTAATAGATTGTGGGTATATTCTTCAGCGTGTACGAGATTGCCATGAATGAAATTAACCGGATTATTGATTTCGTGAGCAACTCCCGCTACCAATTGACCCAAAGCAGACATTTTTTCACTTTGAATAACTTGGGATTGAGTGCGTTGCAATTCATCAAGAGTCGTTTGTAGTTTAGCAGTTCGTTCTCGTACTCGTTCTTCAAGTTTTTCTTGATTATTGGCCAATGTTGTAAAGGATTCTTGTAATTTTCCTGCCATCTGGTTAAAGGAATGAGAGAGGTAATTTAACTCGCGAATGCCATTTTCTGGAACGGTTTGTTTTAAATTTCCTGATGCCATCTTTTGACTGGCTTGGTTTAATTGCAGAATGGGTTGAACGATGAGACGAGAAGTAAAAATACCGATGATTGAAGCAATTCCTAAAGCCCCCAAACAAAGGAAAATTGTGGTGCGAGTGTTATCCTGAATTTGTGCCATGAATTCCCGTTCTGGGATTGCTAATACCACCAGCCAATCTAACCCATATTTATCTTGCCAAGAATCGATATCAACAAAATACCTTTCTCCTTGCAGATTGACAGTAAAGTTTTCGGTCGTGATGTCTTTTAAACTGCCAAAACGCTGTTGGATTTCTCGGGTAATTTGCTGCACGATGGGATTGGTACTTTCGAGGGCATTGATGCGTTTAATTTCCTGATTAACGAGGACAAAAGGAGGTTCTTTGCCGGAATTAGCAATAATTGCTCCATCTCGTTCTAGAATGAATATATCCCCCGATCGCCCAATTTCTAAATTGTTCAAGAAGTCGCCAAGTTTTAATAAATGAATATCGGCTGCTAACATTCCCAATAATTGATTTTGGGTATCATAAATGGGACGACTGGCTGAAGCAACAACATAAGGTCCCGTTGCTAAATTAGTCGCGATGGTTTTTGCCCAGATGGGTTTTCCGGCTGCGATGGGTTCTTTGTACCAATCCTCGCTGAAATTATCCCATGTCCACTCTTCAAGAATGTCAGTCCGATCGCCGCGATCGTTGACAGCATAAGTAATAATATTATTTTCTTTTTCTCCCGTCCAATGGTCAATTGTAATGGTTTTACCATCATAGCGGGCAACTCCAAGGCCGCTACCATCGGTTAAACCAATGCCAATATAGGTTAGATCGTAAGTTTGCATTTGATCCCAAAAATACTTGCTGACGGTTTCGCGATCGCCGAGATCCAAGATTCCCCGACGAATAGCATCAGCATTAATTTGGTTGAGAGATTGGGGAATGGTCAGATATGAGTTCAAGCGTTCGTCAACAACACTGCCAGTTCGAGTCATTAATTGTGCGGCTAGATCCCTGACGGCTTTCTGTCCGTTTCTAAAAGATAAATAGCCTACCAGTCCTACTGCGGCAAAAATCTGCACCAAAAAAGGTACAATTAAAACGAGTTGTAAGGGTATTTTTGGGCTTGTCGTGCCTTGGTTCTTAGTTTTCATGTCTAGCAGTAGGAATAAATCGGAGATATTCCTCAATTGTAAGAGCAATATGCGCTGTGTTGGAACGATCGCGATCGCATTTAGCCCTGATATTTCACCCACAAAATCCCACACACTCCCTTAAATCAAAGATTCCGAAAAACTACACGCAAAGTTAATAATAAAACTGATAAAATAAATATTCATCCAGAAAAGGGTGTTCGTCGGTGACATGGTGAAGAATACCTCGTTTGCGAAGATGTTCCCCGATCGCGATCGCATCTTCTCGGCTACACTCTTCCCTCACCATCAACCAATCCACCAATTCTGCCCCAATAAAACAGCGCGAATAAGTTTTTAAACGATAGCGGCGATCTTTAATTTCAATGCCTTCAGAACCTTTTAAAGCTATAACTAATGTTTCAACATCTAAATGACTTAAATCTCGCGTATTTACCGCTTTCATGTCTCCTTCATCAATAGTCATGGGAACATTTTTCAAGGAAAAATCACTCTCATTCTCAGTTGTTTTTAGAGGTGAATCTACCGATGTGAGCGGATATTTTTGCTGGAGAGATTGCACTAATTGTTGCAATTGAGGCGATCGCAGGTTTAAATCTCGTTGCGGGAAAGGCATTTCAATATTATAATGATTTAAGTTGGCTTCTATGCGATAATTAAGATCGCTTTTAATGCGAGCCTGTTGCTTCGGATCTGCTGTCCAAACGCGCAACTCAAAGTTAAGAGAACTATCGCCAAATTCCAGAAACCAAACTTGAGGTTCCGGTCGTAATAATACTTCAGGATGACTGGTTGCAACTTCTAATAAGGCTTTGCGAAGGAGAGGAACATTGGAACCATAAGCCACACTAATAGAAATTTTCAAGCGAGAAACTGGATCGCCATAACTGCGATTAATAGTTTCCGAATCTAAAAACCGAGAATTAGGAACTACAATGGTGACGCGATCGAGAGTACGAATAATTGTGCTGCGAGATCCAATTCTTTCTACACTTCCTTCTAACCCTTCAACTGTGACAAAATCCCCCACTTTAATCGGACGTTCGATGGCAATTATTAAGCCACTGACGAAATTATTAACAATATTTTGGACTCCAAAACCAATCCCCACCCCAAGGAAACTAGCAAGGATAGCCAGAGAAGCTAAATTTAAGCCCCATAAGGGCAGTAAAATCAACAAAGCAATACAAATCAGCCCATAGCGAATTAAAACCGCAATGACCTCATAAGTCCCCGACTCTTGCCCCGATCGCTTGCAAATATATCCTTGCATCCAACGAGAAATCAAACTGACAACAAACCATAACCCCAAACTCATCAAAACTAAAACAATAATATCTTGAATCGATTTTGTTTCCGTATCGCTAAGAGGAATAATCGGTTCGGAAATAAACCAGAATAACTGATAGCGTAAAATCCGAGTTTGCGGTAGGCGATCGCTAATCCAATAAAAAACACTCAAACAGAGTGTCACATCGAGAATAAACCAAATAATCCGTAAGAGAAACTTAACGGGTTGTTCCCAAGAATAAAGCGGATGTTCTGGATCGCCGATCCATTTGAAAAATTTACTAACACTCCATTCAACACTAAAGCTGAGAAGAATAATCAAAACAATTGCAGCAAACAAACATGACACCATCCAAATAATCGCTTGTTTTTGGTATTTAGGAGTGCGCTGTTCCTTTGCTTCTTGCAAAGATATTGCAATTTTTTTACGCCATAATTTCCCTTGTTGAAAGGGTGTTGATGCTGACAAGAGATCGTTTTCTGTCAGGGTGAGGAGATAGCGATCGCCAATTTGCAGAATAACTTGTCCATTTTCTTGTAGAATCTCAACATCAATTTCAGACTCGGAAGTAGTCGCTTCAGAGATTAGCCTCTGGTTGATAAATTTAGCACGTTCTCGGGGAGAAAAATTACCAAATCCTCCCACTTCAAAGAGAATATTCCCATCAAGGAGAATGGGGGCTTTTGCCACTGAATTAGCTGGCATTTGTGCGGCGATCGGGGTAGGGTGAAACACCACCAAAAAGGTTAAAATACCTAAAAGCAGCCATTTACCGAAATGTTTGAAAAATCTAGACTCTAGCATAGTTAGGACTTACGCATTAGCGGGCAAGATGCCAATGAAGTATTATCAATGAGGGAAAACTCCCTGACAATGCCCGTTATTTTTGGCTTTACCGCATCCTAACCGGAAACAAGCTCAACTCCTCTACGTCAAAGCTATTAATCTTGAAAAAATTCTCAGGTAACTTTCAGGTTTCGCTTACAATATCTAGAAGGGCAAACCCGTAATTTTTCCTGAATATTCTTTAAATTCCCTTTCAGTGAGGATTGTGATAATGATGGCACGAGTCAGAGATCGGCGTATTTCTCGCAGTTTAATGGTTATTGTTTCCAGCTTGGCCATGTTAATGGTAGGGACAAGGGCGATCGCGTCGGAGGATTCTGTTTCCGACTTCAGTAGCCAGAGTATTGCTTCCCTCGATGTTCCTCCCCTCGGTAGCAGCGATCGCTATCTTCCTGAAACCGCCGTGACTCACTTACGCTTAGACTTAAGCGATCGCCGGGTTTATGTGGAACGAGGAGAGGAAAGAATTGCCAGCTATCCTGTGGCGATCGGCAAATCTCAAACCCCCACTCCTACAGGCACTTATGAGGTTTTCCAGATGATCGAAAACCCAATTTGGCAAAGTCCTTGGACGGGACAAGTGACACCACCGGGAGCCAATAGTGCCTTGGGGTTGCGCTGGATCGGTTTTGCTCAAATGTCTAATGGTATTATCGGCTTTCACGGCACTCCGACGGTTTCTTCTATTGGCAAAGCCGCCTCCAATGGTTGTGTGAGGATGTACAATAAAGATGTCCTTGCCATGTTTGAACAAGTGGAAATGGGAACAACAGTGATTGTTCAACATTAATGTAAAAAATAGCACTTGAACTAGATAGTTAGAGGTAAGGTGAGATTACTCACCTTACAAAGTAATTATGGTAAAACGCGATCGCAGCAAACGGTGTTTTTATTGGGGTTTAGGGGTTAGTTTATTTTTATTGGGACTGCAAAGCCCAATTTTAGCCTCTCCTATAGAAGCAATTTCCCCAGCACAACTCACCTCTTTATTAGAAATTCCTCCATTAGGAGATGCCGATAAATTTTTACCCAAAGTTGCTGAATATCGTTTAATTTTGCGCCTAGGCGATCGCCGGGTTTATTATTACGAAGGAGAGGAGTTAATTGTTAGTTATCCCGTGGCGATCGGTCGCGAAGGTTGGGAAACACCAAGGGGTAATTTTGAGGTATTTCAGAAGGTTGTTAACCCCACCTGGCAGCATCCCTTTACAGGGGAAATTGTCCCTCCCAGTGCCAATAATCCCCTCGGAGTGCGTTGGATCGGCTTCTGGACGGATGGAGAAAATGCGATCGGTTTTCACGGGACTCCTAACGAAGAATTAATCGGT
This sequence comes from Spirulina sp. 06S082, assembly GCF_034932145.1. Classification (NCBI taxonomy): domain Bacteria; kingdom Bacillati; phylum Cyanobacteriota; class Cyanophyceae; order Spirulinales; family Spirulinaceae; genus Spirulina; species Spirulina sp. 06S082. The sequence goes on from NZ_JAYGHV010000132.1 coordinate 25,910, forward strand.
CAAGCTGTTTCACATGGGTGCGTGAGAATGCGAAATACAGATGTTATTGCTTTGTTTGAGAAAGTAGAGATGGGAACAGTAGTTATTGTGGAAGATTAGAAATGAAACGCAACGCCGAAGAATAAATAACGAGTAAGTTCTGAAAGGGCTATCGTGTAATAGATTATCAAAAGGGCGGATGACGGGAATTGAACCCGCGAATGGTGGAATCACAATCCACTGCCTTAACCACTTGGCCACACCCGCCGTAAAATTCGCAATTTATGTAGTATAGCACGATCTTTTGGAAAAGGCAATTGCTTTCTGTGTCTCATTCTAACCTCGCATATCGTAACCGAATAGATTGGGGTCAACTTCTGTCAAATCTAACTCATCTAATCCGTATTCAACCCAACGGCGATCGACCATCTCTGCAACATCGCGATCGCTTTCTAAGACTTCTCCCCATTCGTGTTGGGTTTCTGGGGGAATTTTCGTCGTTGCATCAATGCCCATTCGTCCCCCTAAACCAATTTTCTCGCTGGCAAAATCTAAGGTATCAAAAGGGGTTTCGGGGAGGATAAAGACATCGCGGGAGGGGTCAACTTTAGAACTGATCGCCCAAACCACCTGACGGGGATCGCGGATGTTAATCTCTTTATCGACAACAATCACAAACTTCGTATAAGTGAATTGAGGCAGCGCACTCCAAAAAGCCAGTGCGGCTCGTTTCGCTTGTCCTGGATAGGCTTTATCAATGGAAATAATTGCCGCTTTGTAACTTAACGCTTCCATTGGTAAGAAAAAATCGGTGATTTCCGATACTTGCTGGCGAAGAATTGGTGTATAGATACGATTGAGTGCGATCGCCATCATGGCCTCTTCTTTGGGGGGACGACCGCTAAAGGTGGTTAAATAAATGGGGTCTTTCCGATGGGTCATGCAGTGGAAGCGAATCAAGGGGGAATCCTCTACGCCGCCATAATAACCCATGTGATCTCCGAAGGGTCCATCGGGTAACATTTCTCCAGGTGTTATTGTTCCTTCTAACACAAATTCGGAATCGGCGGGAACTTCTAAATCCAAGGTTTTGCATTTCGCTAAAGTGACTCCCGATCCCCCATATAATCCTGCAAATAGCCACTCTGATAAGTCTACGGGAATGGGAGTCGCCGCGGCCATGATAATTAAGGGGTCTACTCCGAGGGCGATCGCAATTTCTAATTTTTTGCCAGCTTCGGCTGCTTTTCGTAAATGTCTCGCCCCTCCTCGCACCGATAACCAATGCACGGTCATGGTATTTTGAGATTGCAATTGTAAGCGATAAACGCCGACATTAGGAGTGCCTGTTTCGACATCTTTGGTGATGACTAACCCTAGTGTAATAATCTTGCCTGCGTCGCCGGGATAGGGACGAATGAGGGGAATTTTGTTGA
>NZ_JAYGHV010000133.1:0-26935 GCF_034932145.1 Spirulina sp. 06S082
ATTTTGCAGCAACTCCTCGCGCTCATCCTTGGATTTCCATCACTCCTTCTCATTTTCATCGCTCTCAATCAAATTACAAGGTGACAATTGATACAAACTATTTGATTTTAGGACAACTTTACGAACGCTATCTTATCTTACACACATTTTCTCCTCAAGAAATAAAATATCTCATTCCTTTGCAAGTTAGAACGGCTAATATTGAGCAAGATTCTCGGCAAACGGCTGCGCTTTTTCCTTCACCGAGACAGTTGTTTTTTCCAGCTTCAACAGCAAAACAAAAACAATCTTACGATCTCTCAGAAGAAGAGATAGAATTAGCCCTGACTCGCTATGGGACTCCCACTTGGACAGAAGAAGATTTTCAAAACTTGATGAAGAAATTAGGAGAAGCGGGATATGGTTGGTTGACCAGTGAAGGAATTTATCAACAATTAGAAAAGATGAAAGAGAGTTTTCCCTCTCATAATCCCTAAACAATAGGAACTTATTCTTTATTCCGCCAAATCCAGAGAAAATTGGTCAGCATATTTACAAAAACAGAAAAAGTTGTGGCAATAACTGGTGCAATAATAACTTCCCAAGTGTCGAGGATGAATGGCACTACCGTAATTTGCTCGATATCCACACCGTAAACGAGAAAATTGTAGATTGCAGTCCAAACAATAAAAGAACCGGCGATCGCGATATGATACTCCCCAAATCGCTTCCAAGTGGGACGAGGAAAACCAAATACCCAGCGATCGTTGATGAAAAAGCGCAAAATATTGGCAAGCTCCGAAGTCGTCAAAGCAGCAAACCATGCGGGCAAATGAAACAGTTCGATCGCAAAATAGAGGAGAGGAATATTTAAACCCATAAATGCCAAACCAACGATCCACCAGCGAACCATTGTATTATTCATCAGGGTTTTGGGGGAAAAGTTTTTCAGTTTGGCAAGCACGATCGCATAAAAGGTCAACAACTTAAAGTATCTTAATGGTTTGTGGGCAGTTTCCGATTTGGAGTAGCAATTGCGGCAATTCCTGCCACCTGAATTCCCTGCTCAACGAGGACTTTCGCCCCTGCTTTTAATGTATTTCCCGTGGTGCAAACATCATCCACCAGTAAAATCGGTAACTGGGGTCTTCTCTTTTGGAAGTCCTTCCCCAAGGCAAAGGCATCTTGCATCATTAATTCCCGCTCTTGAGGATTGAGGTCAAATAAGGGTTTCGTGTCTTTAATGCGTTGTAGACCTTGAGATTTTAACGAAAAACCCGTCTGACGGCAAAAACTGCGAGCGATTAATTCAGCCTGATCGAATCCTCTTTTTTGACGCTTTTCGGGGTTCATGGGTAGGGGAACAACGATCGCTTTAGGTAAAATTAGGGGGCTATTCACCCAAGCCCGACCGAGAAATTCCCCTAAAAGTTCCGCAATTTGGGGCTTATTCTCGTATTTCATAGCTGCGATCGCCCGTTTGAGCAAGCCGCGATAATATCCCCAAATAAAACGCGGTAACTCTCCTTGCCAAGATGCTGCGGGTTGGGGGATTTGACATCGTTGGAGTTGCTTTTCGCAAGATTGACAGAGAATATCCTTTGCGGGGCGATCGCACAAAGGACAAGCCTCTGCCAAAAATAAAGACCGGAAATTTTTCAACCAAGCAAAATTCACCTCGATCTCTCCCCTCGTACTGATGTGTATAGAAAACCGCCTTGGGTTACAATGCTGAAGATAAAATATTGTTCGTTATTACACCATTAAACCCATGACTTCTGCAAATCCAGATAACAAACACGAGGATAAAATGCTCTCGGCAATGAAAAGTTTTTCCGAGAAATATGCTAAAAATACAGATACTTATTTTTGTATCGATCCGTCGGTAACGGCAGTGGTTATTGAAGGATTGGCGAAGCATAAAGAGGAGTTAGGTTCCCCCTTGTGTCCCTGTCGTCACTACGAAGATAAGGAAGCGGAAGTCAAAGCAGCATTCTGGAATTGCCCCTGCGTACCCATGCGAGAACGCAAAGAGTGCCACTGTATGTTATTCCTGAAGCCAGAAGATGATTTTGTTGGGGATAAACAAGATATCGAGATGGAAGAAATTCTCAAAGTGCGGGAAGGTTTAGCAACTTCTTAAATGACTCGTCAAGCATTTTTACAAGGGGTTGAGGAGTTCAATCGTCAAGAGTTTTATGCCTGTCACGATACGTTAGAAGCGCTTTGGATGGAAGCCTCGGAACCGTACAGACAGTTTTATCAGGGAATTTTACAAATTGCTGTCGCTTGTTATCATTTGGAGAACTGTAACTGGCGAGGTGCAGTAACATTGTTAGGAGAGGGAGTGCGGCGCATTCGAGATTATCAACCAGACTACGAAGGAATCAACGTGACGCAACTTTTTGAGGAAAGCTGGGAACTCCTCAACAGTCTCCAACAAATTCCCCCCGAGGCGATCGCCTCTTTTCGAGAAGAAGTCCTAACTTCTCAAGCCAATTCTCCCAGTTTTCCAAAAATTGTCTTAATTTAAGTCATTATTTTAAGCAATTTGGGAAACTTGCCCGATTCCTTAAGCGTCGTCAGGAAAAAGATAGAATGATTGTAATCATTAAGCAAAAGTAATTAATCCCAATATCCTAATTGTTCCCATGTTTGCTGCTATCAATCCCAAAAATCTTAACTCGCGCCGACTTTGGGGAGTGGCGATCGCGCTTCCTCTCTTGGTTGTCGGAAGCAGTTTTTCCTTAGTGCAAAATGTGCGATCGGTAAAAGCACAGGAAGTTGGACGACAAATGGTCGTGCGATCGGATATTCAAGAAGCAAACCGTAGTACGGGAGTCATGACGGCTCGAGGTAATGTTCGCATTGACTATCCTGCTCGGCAAATGCAGGCAACTTCCGCTCAAGCACAATATTTTACCAATGACGGGGTAATCGTCCTCACAGGGAACGTTCACGTCCTCCAGGAAGGCAATAGCACGCGAGGAGAGGTTATTACTTATTACGTTGAAGAAGGGCGGGTTGTAGCGACTCCTCGAGCCGATCGCCAAGTTGAGTCAATTTATTACGTTTCCGATCCCGATGCTCCCACTTCTCCCGCTAAAGAACCCCCATTAGTCCCCTATAATCCTAAGCCTGCTTTCAAAGAACCTTACAGCAGTACGTCCAACAATGCGACGATTGCGCCCCCGTTACCCCCTCTAACCCCACCGAGAGACAATCAACCCGTAGAAGCCGTTTTTCCCGATGACAGCTTATTTCCTCCTCCTCCCGTCGAAGAAATTATGCCTGAAGGCGATCGCTAAGGGAAAATGATGAATGATAAGTTTTGCCTATTTCTTCATTGATACCTAATAACTGAGAATGATTCGATTAGAGAACGTACATAAGGCTTATGGCAAGCGATTAGTCGTCAATCGCGTTAATATTAGTGTTGCTCAAGGGGAAATTGTTGGCTTGCTCGGACCCAATGGCGCAGGCAAAACAACCACATTTTATATTGCGGTCGGCTTGGTGAAACCGAAACAAGGGACAGTTTGGCTCGAGGATCGCGATATTACTCGCCTAACCCTCAACGAGCGATCGCATCTCGGTATAGGTTATCTCACCCAACAAGCCAGCATTTTTCGGGATTTGACAGTATGGGAAAATATTCAATTGGTACTCGAACAAGGAAATGTCCCACCAGAAGAACACCCCAAACGCCTACAAGAACTTTTAAGTGAATTTCGCCTCCATAAAGTCGCCCGCACCAAAGGTAATCAAGTATCGGGAGGAGAAAGACGGCGCACGGAAATCGCTCGCGCTTTAGCAACGGGACGCAACGGACCGAAATTTTTGCTTTTAGATGAACCTTTTGCGGGAGTCGATCCGATCGCCGTGACGGAAATTCAGCACCTTGTGGCGGGATTGCGCGATCGTAATATGGGAATCTTAATCACGGATCATAACGTGCGGGAAACCCTAGCCATTACCGATCGCGCCTACATCATGCGAGAAGGAGAAATTTTAGCCGCCGGTACCGCCGAGGAATTATACGACAATCGTTTAGTGCGAGAATATTATCTCGGAGACCAGTTTAAACTGTAATTTTAAAGAAAATTCTCAAACACAATGGTCGCAGGCAAATCCAAGTTTTCGTTTTATCGGCTCCTTCATATTTCCGTGATGGATCGCTACATTATTGGCGCAATTTTACCGCCCTTTTTCTTCGGGTTGGGAATGTTTTCCGCCTTGGGTATTGCAGTGGGAATTCTCTTTGATTTAGTACGGCGAGTCACAGAATATGGCTTACCCAATTCCATCGCCTTTAAAGTTGCTCTTTTTAGCGTCCCACAATTTATTTTATATTCTTTTCCCATGTCCATGCTCCTCGCGGCATTGATGACCTACGGACAGTTATCAAGCGATAGCGAAATCGTGGCCATGCGGAGTGTCGGTGCCAGTGTTTATCGGATTGTCGTCCCCGCTCTTGCCCTAAGTTTAGTCATCACTGGGGTAACATTTATTTTTAATGATTGGATCGTCCCTTCTGCCAATTATCAAGCAGCAATTACCCTGGAAAAAGCACTCAATCAAGATAAACCCCTCTTTCAAGATAAGAATATTTTTTATCCTGAATATGCGACGGTGAAAGATGATTTTGGGAATCCCGAGAAGATTTTAAAACGTTTATTTTATGCAGAACGCTTTGATGGCCAAGAAATGCAGGGATTGACAGTGTTAGATCGCTCCGAAGGTAGCGTTAGTCAAATTGTAACTTCCGAGGCTGCCACTTGGAATTTTAAAGAAAATAAATGGGATTTTTCTAATGGAGTGATGTATTTCATGGCCCCCGATGGTTCCATCGATAATTTTCTGCGCTTTAAGCGTCAACAAATTCAATTACCGCGAACGCCTTTGGATTTAGCGTCTCGGGTGCGGGATAATACAGAACTGAGTATCGCTCAAGCGCGATCGCAAATAAAATTTTTTCAACAAGCTGGAGACGATCGCGCGGTTCGCAAGCTAAAAGTTCGCATTCAACAAAAGTTTTCTCTACCCTTTGCCTGTTTGGTATTTGGCTTGGTGGGAGCGGCTTTGGGGGTTCTGCCTCGCAATACAAGCAAGTCTACCAGTTTTGGTTTAAGCGTAATCGTGATTTTCTGCTATTACACCCTCTTTACCGTCACGGGACAAATGGGGGTTTTGGGTTCGCTTCCTCCCCTTGTCGCAGCGTGGCTGGCAAATATTGTCGGTTTAACTGTAGGAGGAATTTTACTGCTGCGATCGGCAAGTTAACTGTCCAAAGTAAGGTGAAACAAACTATTCAAGATATATGTACTTTTGTGGAATCAAGATACCAATTTTCAAGATAAAGTGTTAAGATGGCGATCGAGAATAAAGAGCGGTGATAGACTTTTGTTTCAGTATTGACGGTTTTTCGATCTAGTATTGACAGGCTTCTCTCCGAAATCTTGGCTCACTTCATAATTGTGAATAACATTCTAAACAAAGGACAACACAGGTCATGTCGATTTATGTAGGCAATCTTGCCTATGAGGTCACTCAAGAAGATCTCACTTCAGTTTTCACTGAATATGGAACTGTTCAGCGCGTCCATATTCCCACCGACCGAGAAACTTCTCGTCCTCGGGGCTTTGCTTTTGTAGAAATGGGATCGGAAGCAGAAGAAGACAAAGCCATTGAAGCCCTTGATGAGGCAGAATGGATGGGTCGCGAACTCAAAGTTAACAAAGCGCGTCCTCGCAAGGACAATGGTGGTGGTAGTCGCGGCAGCTTTGGCGGCGGCGGCGGCGGCGGTCGCAGAAACAATCGTTTCTAAAATCCTTCATTAAATCTTACTTTTTCTCCTTTCAGACTTTTTATTCGTTTGAGGGGAGTTTTTTAATGTCGTGCTTCGGATGATATCATTTATGCTATGGTGTTATAGAGTTTGTGTGAAATATTCCTCCGCAAAAAAATGTAAGGTCTTGAGAAGAGTATGGTTAATCGTTCTTTTTTTGATGAGTCTAAAGAGCAGTCTTTAGTAAAAGCTGACATTGTTGCCAAATATTTTTGGGCATGGGCGAAAATTATGCTTCGGAACGCAAAAAATATTGCTTACATCGATCTTTTTTCCGGTCCCGGACGTTATAAAGATGGTTCTAAATCAACACCTTTACTAATTTTAGAACGAGCGATCGCAGATAGTGAAATGAGAGAACGATTAATTACTTTCTTTAACGATGTAGATGCTGACAATTCTCAGTCACTTCAAGAAACAATATCTTTATTACCTAATATAAAGACTTTGCAGCATAAACCACTAATTTCAAATCGTGAAGTTGGAGAAGAGATCGTCAAACAATTTGAGGAGATGAAGTTTATCCCTTCACTCTTTTTCATCGATCCTTGGGGATATAAAGGATTATCACTCAGATTAATTGGCTCTGTGATTTTTAATTGGGGTTGCGATTGTATCTTTTTTTTCAATTACAATCGTATTAATATGGGATTAAATAATCAAGCCGTGCAACAGCATATAAATGCTCTCTTTGGAGAAAAACGTGCAGATGAGCTTAGGGAAATACTTATAGACAAAACGCCTGATGAAAGAGAGTTCTTGACAGTAGAAGCGATCTGCCAAGCTCTTATAGAAATTGGTGGAAAATATTCTTTACCGTTTCGCTTTAGAAATGCAGAAAAGAAGAGAACGAGTCATCATCTTATCTTTGTTTCTAAAAATGTTGTAGGGTATTCAATTATGAAAGAGATTATGGCTAAAGAAAGTTCTGATATCAAACAGGGTATTGCTTCTTTTGAGTATAATATCGCTCCTCCTAAATATCCGTTGTTATATGCACTTTCTAGACCACTTGATGAATTAGGCGATTTATTATTAGATGAATTTGCAGGTCAAACAATAAAAATGATTGATATTTTTAATCGACATCATGTAGGAAAACCTTATATCCAGAAAAATTATAAAGACGTACTTTTAAAGTTAGAACATCAAGGTAAAATAATCACTGAGCCAGCAAAGCGAAGAAAAAACACTTTTGGGGATAAGGTAAAAGTTACTTTTCCATTAAAACAGTAATTTTAGAGTAAGGATAGTTGATTAGTATAATGTAAAGGAAGAGGAAGTTTTTTGAGGAACTTAATATGCTCGTTCCAAGCTAGAGGCATCTGATCCCAGATTTTATCATCCAAGACTCGTCCGCCAATTTTAGAAGTTCTTCCTCCCCATTGTTTGAAGAAAAAAGGAACTTGAGAAGATTGACAGCGATCGCGGATTTCTCTCACCCACTCTATATCAATGGGGCGATGATTGTTGCCAGATTCACCCCCGACAATAACCCATTGAATATTAGTTAAATTGAGGTCTAAAGCTCCTAATAAGGGTTCGCAGGAAAGAAAACGAACGTTCACAGGCATTTCTCGTAAATAATCGATGCGATCGATATAGTTTTGACTTTCTACAGACACCCCCAGCCAGATATTATCATGCCATGTTAATTTAGATTTTAGCTCTAGCATCCGTTCGGGACGTTTGGTTAAAATCTGATAAATATGTTGAGGCGTTTCTTCAATTGTTTGAAAAACTTTCTTGAGAAAATCAAGGGGAATATCCTTATGAAAAAGATCGCTCATTGAATTCACAAAAATTTGACTGGGTTTGCGCCAGTGCTTAGGCCGTTCTAAACGATCTTCATGTAGCGTTAAATTAAATCCATTGGGAAAATTCTGTGTGAAACGTTGAGTAATAGCTTCCGCATATCAATGCAAACAACCCGGACTGACTTTATCACAGCCCGTCGTGGGATTCCACGTCCGTTCTGTCCATTCTATTCCGGTGTACTTGCCTGCCATAGATTTAGTTGAGATTAAGTCTTTTATCCTACTCTATCTTAAGGTGATAGCAAATTCAAGTGTATTATCTCAAATCCTGTATTGCCAACATAGCGATCGCCACAACAAAACATCATTGCTGCAATAATGGTTTTCAGTTACTTCTTTTGCAACAACGAATTCCACAATAACCGCCGATAGGGAAGCAGCCAAAATATAAACCAAAATATGCCCCCGTGTCGCCGCATTAAGACTTTCCATTCGGTAAAAGGATGTAAAGTAACATCTTGCAGTGCTAACCCCTTTGGCTGTCCGATTTTCTGTAATCCTACTTGTAATTCTGGCGTACTTTCTGGCGCGGGTTTGGGGTTGCGAGGACAGGTCCCCTGATATCCAGGCGCGATCCAAATCGTACACCCTGCTTGTTTTGCCCGCAATCCGTAGTCCCAATCCCCCGCATAATGGGTTAATTGGGGGTCTAAATTGCCGATCGCCTCGACAACATTGCGAGGAATGAGGACAAAATTACCGCAGATCGTATCGCAAGTTAAAGGTGTATTAGTCGGATGAACTTCCTGCATTTTAAAAGGAGGGTAAAACCAGCCTTTTTGCTTCATTCCCCCATAAGTAAATTCTTGGGTTTGGGGGTCTTGGGTAGAAGCAGCCACGATCGCCTTTGTCAAGCCTTTTTCTGCCAGGTTTTCCGCCGTATCGAGGAGCGATCGCAGGGCATCGGTATATAGAATCGTATCGTCATTGAGCCACAAATAACCCTCATAATCTTGCGCGATCGCCTCTGCAAACGCCAAGCGCATACCTCCATTCCAAAATAGGTTTCCTGTCCCCTGAATGACTTTAACGCCGGGATATGCTTCTTTTACTGCTTCTCCTGTCCCGTCTGTACTGCCATCATCAACCAGATAAACATCAAGGGTAATGTTGTTCAAATCCTCTTGCTGAAAAAGCGCATCGAGGCATTCTAAGGTTTTCGCCTTGCGATTGTAACAAGTCAAGAGGGTTGCCAAGCGTTTCATAGGATTGTTAGATCGGGAGAAAAGGTTACACTTATTATGGTTGTACCGTAGTGCGATCGCTTACTCAAATCGGAGTTTTTCTGATGAAGGTCGAATTAAAAGCTAAAATTCAATAAAATTAACCTAAATTTTTTCTTATGAATACTTCTTCTTCTCATCGCGATGACTTTGGCGTTATTATTGCTTGTTGTTTTCAAGATTACTTATTAGCGAAAGGAGCCTGCGCCAGCGTTCGTCATTTTCTGGGCGATGTTCCCTTATGTTTGCTTGTTGATGGAGATTTTTCCACTGAATCTTTAGAAAAGGCTTACAATGCAACAATTATTAATCATAAAACTATCAAAAATGATGTTTTGCGAGAGCGTAGTTTTGGCTGGGGGACGACTCGTTTAATTGCTTTTTGGGAAAGTCCTTGGCAGCATTTTTTGATTCTTGATGCCGATACCAATATTTGGGGAAATGTACTTAAGTTTGCAGATTTTGAGAATTTTGATGTCATTATGGACGAACCCAACTACAATTATCCTGATGAAGAAATTATTGAGTACTTCTTTGATATTGAAGAGGTAGAAAAACATTTTCCTGACTTTGATTGGCGATCGCATCGGACTCAATATTGTTGTCCTGGGGTATATTTTGCCAGTCGAGATATTTTTTCCTTAGAAGAATATATAGAAATTTTAGATTTTATCGATCGCTATCCTCATATTTTCAAATACGGAGATATGGGTTTTTTAAATTTTATGCTCTGGCGTGCCTCTGATGCGGGTAAAATTCGCGTAGGAAATGCAGATTTTCAAGTCCTTGCACCCAATTACGAACAGAAGGATTTAGAGAAACGTTTCGCGATGACAAAAACGGGTCCGATTGTACAAAATGATGATGCGGCGATCATTCACTGGTGCGGTTATAAACCTCTGATGTCAACATCAAGGACTTATGCAGATCCCATGAGTTTCTCGCGGCGCAAATGCTTAGAAGCAGAAAGCGGTTTGAGGGGATTACCCGCCGATGTATTATTACAGTGGGAAGACTTTTATAGCACTTTTATCAAATATAAAAATAAAGCGCGGAAAAAGCTGCAAAAGTTTTTCAATTAATTGATTTCCGTGTTGCTGCTATGGCATTGTCTTGGCTTTTATGGCAAGATATGCCATTTTTTGCCATTGTTACGGTGATGGATAGCGATCGCATAACTTGGGAAAAGCGATCGAGTCTGTTTCTCTCTGCCATAAAAAGCGCGATCGCTCTTTTCAATAAACAAAAGAAAAGCGATCGCGAAACGTTCGTTTACGAGAATCGCTTCTCTTGGAAAAGGTCAGATTTTTATAGATAGTCCAATTTCGGCAAAGTTTACAAAGCGAATAGAAACTAGATCGAGCCAACCTTGATTTCCCAAACTTCCAAAGAGAATTACTGCGTGTCCTTCTAAATTATGGTCGATTAAAAAGTTCATACTTGAGATGCACGTTTTTCTCGAATTGCTTTCAGTTTTGCGCGTGCTTTTTCTGTGCCGGGCTTGGGAGGCTGTGCTGCAATGCGTTCAAATAATTCTCGATTTCTTTCTTGCCAATATTGTTTCAGTTCTTCAGCTTCTTTGAGAACAATTTTATATTCGGTTTCAACTTCAGAACGATGTTTTTCAATGTAGGATAATGCTGCATCAATCTGTGCGTCAGTCAGGTTAAATAACGCTTGAATAAATTTAGGAGGATATTGTGCTGTTACATAGTCCATAATGTCATACAGCGTAATGCGAGTTCCTGCGATCGCCATTCCTCTTTCCGTGCGTGCGATCCCCGTATCGGGTTGAGTTTGAGCCGTCATCTTTATCAATCGAATGGGTTCTCTTTGGGTTTAACACTGTTTTCGGAAACGCGATCGCACTACTCGAAAAAATCTCATAAATGCGATCGCACTACTCGAAGAAATACCAGCAATGCGATCGCATTTCTCCCCTTATTTTACCAAAAACGCGATCGCCTTTTTCTTCTCATTCTGAGACGCTTCGCGATCGCACTGGGGGAAATGGAAGTGCGATCGCATCGTACAATAGCTAATCGAGTTTTGGGTGACAATCGACAAAAGATAATGCCTCTTCATCAAGGTAGCCTGCGATCGCCATTTCAATAACTGCCCACACTGGATAGTCCATGTTTTCGGCTCGTATTTCTAGTCCGTGACGAATTGTTTCTGGTAATCCTTCTAAAAAGATTTGTGCTAATTCAGGTGAGAGATGTTTAGAAATAGTAGTTTGAGTTTGCATAGATTAATCCCTCGCTGGAATTTTAACGTTATAAGGTGGATTAACGGCTTGAATAATGAATTCTTTGGACAAAGCAATACATTCCTGAAACGGAGTAGATGCCAGAATCTGCAATATCATTTCGGCTTCTTGCTCAATGGATTCAGGCATAGTAATGAGTTTTTAGGCAGTTTTTCTGATGTTCCCCAAAAAATACGATCGCTTTTCTCCCCTCATTTTACCAAAAACGCGATCGCACAAGCATGGCAGAGTCGTATCGCTCTTTTCAATCAACAAAAGAAAAGCGATCTAAGTTATTTTCGGCGATATAGGTGGCAATATTAATTAAATCTCGAATAACTTGCGGACGTTTTAAAACTTCACTTATGTTATTCAGTCTTAAGGCGATCGCGAACGGCTTGACGAATTTCTGTCCAATCGCGATCGATCATTGGTGTTGCAGATCCAGAGTCTAATCCTTCGAGTAGAAGGGTTTCGAGGTGGTCTTGAGCTTTCCTTTTCCGATCTTGACGAATGAGGTCGCGAATATATTCGCTGACACTTCCGTAACCTCCCGTTTTAACTTGTTCTTCGATATAGTCCCGCATGGTTTCGGGTAGGGAGACGTTCATCGTTTTCATGACATTGCGATAATTGAGGATTTTTTCTATTATGGCAAAATATGCCATTTTTTGCCATTGTTACGGTTATGGAAACGCGATCGTCTGCTAGAATGAGATAAATCGTTTTGAGTCAGTACATTATGACAACAACGAAAGAAACCGTTCGTTCTCTACTCGAACGACTCCCAGATAATTGTTCTTTTGAAGAAATTCAATATCATCTTTACGTTCTTACTAAAGTTAGTCAAGGATTGAAGTCAGCAGAAACCGAAGGAACAATATCTCAAGCAGAGGTAGAGAAAAAATTAAGCAAATGGCTTCAGTAAATTGGTCTCAAAAAGCATTGGATGATGTAGAAGCGATCGCAGTGTATATTGCCCGTGACTCTACGATATATGCTTCTGCTATCGTACAAAAAATTATTGATATTACCCGAAATTTACATCAATTTCCTCTTTCCGGTCGCATTGTTCCCGAACTGAACGATCCTTCAATCCGAGAAAAGTTAACGGATAATTATCGGATTATCTATCGCTGTCAAGATGATGTGGTAACAATCATTACTGTCATTCACGGCAAAAAGCAGTTAGACCAAACCGAACTGAATAATTAGATAGCGATCGCATCCCTTTCTCCCACCCTACAAAAAGAGCATCGCACTTCTCGAAAAAATACCTCCAAATGCGATCGCCCTAACTCGGGAGAACAAAAAAAAGCGATCGCACTGGGGGATATGGAAGTGCGATCGCGCTTGTTTCTCTCTGCCATAAAAAGCGCGATCGTGCTTTTCACAAAGAAGGAGATTTTGATTTTTCATAAGAATTTTCTTGAGGGATCGTTTTCTTCAATTTTTCTCCATTTTATAAAATTCTCTCGAAGTCTTCGCCGTATTGTTCTTGTAGTGTTTCAGCTTCTAATCTAGCTAAATGAGTGGTTGCATCTGCCAATTGTAGAGAAATATTGAGACGTTTCAAAGGATTTTTTTCTTGCCAAAGCTCTCGAGCTAGCAAGTGAACGCGATACCGATAGGCTTGGAGAGAGGTAGAATCAATATGATGAGAATGAGTCATTTTATTCCTCAGCTATAATTGTATTAATTCTTAACAATACTCGTTCGGGTTCTAAATAGTTAAATAAAATCAGACCCTCTCTGATTGCGCGTTCCAATTGAAATAGCAGCCATACACTCATTTTACTATACGATCGCTCTGTTTGACAATTGTATCATCTTGAGTAATGAACAATAAACAATGCGATCGCCCTAACTCGGGAGAACAAAAAAAGCGATCGCACTGGGGGAAATGGAAGTGCGATCGCTTTTTCAAAAATGTTCTTTTGGGTTGGAGAGGAAATGAGAATTGTTTTTCAACAAATCTTATTCTTTAAAATCTAGCCAAACATTCGACAGTTCAAATGGTTTGAAATCAAACTGGTTAACTTGAAAAGTGAATTGTGGCTCAAGAGTAACTCCACCGGGATTTACTTTAATTAATTCTTGAATCCACTGTGGGGTATTGTCTGGAATCAGGCTATCGATAGCATTCTGGAATGATACTGCTGCTTCCCCAATTATTTTAAAAGAGAAAGTTGTTGTCAGCTTTGCAATAGGCTGTACTCTGAAATTAGTTAAACCATTTGGAACTAATACTGATTCGGAGCCACCTATTGCTACCTCAAAATCAGCTTTATCATCATTATCATGATCGAATTGAAAGCCTGTCAACTCCAAACTTGAATGTTGATTGAGATAAGCACCAAGATCGAGGCTTAGTAAATCATCAACCTTGATCCCTCCCATTTTTTTGTCTTTCAGTAAGAGATCGGTCAAACTCATTTTTACACCAAGGTTATCCTCTCCATCTAACTTACCCTGATCAAATTGCCGATCTACAATATTGATCCCAGTATCGATATCAACAAATTTGGCAACAGTAGGAACTAATGCACCGAGTAAAACATCTGCACCATCTAATTCCAAGCCAGTCTTGAAGTTTAAGTTACTACCCCCAATAATAGGAACATCGTTATTGATTCCTATTCCAGTACCCAACTCAAAGTCAATACCTAAGCCTGCACCTAAATAGCTAGAAAACAAGGTGTCTCCTTCACCAATATTAGATGATACTGTAAATAAGTTATCATCCAAACCAAAATCAAAAGCACCAGGCAACTTAACATCAAAAGTTCCGCTACTAAAATAAGCACTAACTCCACCTTTCATATTAAGCCATGCTTCACCGATACCGAACGGCTCTTTAAAGCCAATATTGTCAAATCGCCAATCTCCTCCTTCATATATTCCCTGTGCCCCACTACCCCATAGACCTGCATCATCTAACTCGAATTGTAAGGTTATAGAATCATCGAGAGAGTTAGGTTCATTTCCATTTTCATCACCTGGGCGATTTTCATCTTCTGAACCATTACTGTTGGAATCTTGGGGTTGCTCTTCGTATTTCACAGGAATATAGACTGACTGGCCAATCTGCAAGCGCCGTGCTTCCTCAGAAGTAAACGAACTACCATCAGGTTTTTTAATTTCCGTCCAGCGACGACCATCACCCAAATACTGACGTGCAATATCCCAAAGCGTATCACCGGGTTTAATCATGTATTGAATTTCTTCACCGGGTTTAGCAGGCCGTGCATCTAACGACGATCCCGGACTACCATTAACAATCGCCGCCGAAATCCAATTATCCGTTCCCGCGATGCGATACCATTGGTCGGTTGCCGTTCCCAAACCTGGATAGGAAATAAACTCGCCCGTTGCCACCTTATCAAACGTCAGGACTGCACCGTAATTAGCCGAGCCAACCTTAGCACTAGCAGTTGTTGGGTCATCTCGCAAGTTTGCCCCAATCGTAGCAATCACGCGACCGGTAAAAGTGCCAGCAGTATTGGCAGGAGTGCCATCTTGAACTTGAACTCCCGGAACGCGAAGAAAGCGATCTGGATTACTTGCAGAGATGGTACGAACATTATGAAGAGTTCCGTTATGGCGACCAAGATAGGTCGAACCACTATATTCACTCTTCCAATGAGATTCGGAAATAACAATCGTGCCATCACCGTTCACTTTTTCCACCACAGCAACATGATTAGCACCATTGCTCGTCCATTGGGCAATATCTCCCACTTGAGGACTCGATACAATCTGCGTCCCGTTGGAAATCTGAGTGTGCCATTCGTTAGCATTGCCATTCATCGACTGTAATGCAGTACGATTTCCGCCTAACTCTAACAACCGACCGTGAGCATACCACGTACAATTCCCTTCAGTGTAGCCGCGACCGCTAACCAGACTCGAGCCATACATTGACAGAGCGAAAATATTGCCACTGGTATAATATTGCGGACGAGCCGTGAAATACCCTGCTCCCTGTGTTGACAAAATTGGATTGGTAAGACTCGGATTGGTTGGTGCAGGGTCAGGATCGGAATTCGATGTATTACTGGGTTTCAGTACCGAAGGACTACTACCGGGATAACCGTTGATGTAAGCACTCGGAACCCAATAATCAGTTCCCGCAACGCGATACCACAACTCATCACGACGACCTAACCACCAATCGGAAACGCCTTCTCCATAAGTCCAAGCATCAAAGTTTAAATGAGAATTGCTAACTGCAGCCATATACTGTCCCACTCGATCGTCAAGCCTTGGCGAACGACGATAGGCTACACCATTACCGTATTGAGCTGTAATCGGTGCAACAGTTCCGCTAAATGATTCATTTTGAATTGGATAGATGAAATTAACAGCCCGATCGCCTGGCGTAACTTTCCCTTCTCCACTCCAAGTTTCCGGAATCAAACTCGAAGGTGAATAATGTGCTTCTGGTTTAGTCGCTTTAGCCAAACTCACGGCTGCGGCAATATTGAGCAAACCAGACCCCGTTTCTGTATCCCAGTTAGGAGTATTCAAGTCTGTTGCCGTATCTTTGAGGATTTGTTTGACTTGAGTAAAACTCAACTCTGGATTAGCTGCCCAAACTTGGGAAGCAGCCCCCGTTACCTTTGCAGCAGCAATAGAAGACCCGGCCATCATACCCACACCATCGCCTGTAGTCGAAAGTACGCCATTTTCTGCCGTACCGCCTTCTGCCATGAGATCGAGTCCGTAGCCATAACTAGAATATTCAGCCCGTTCTGTCCCATCTGAGGCACCGACAGTAATAATATTGTCAAACTCCTGGGAGGCTTGTCCCAAAGCGGACATTACACCATTGTCATTTCCCGCCGAAACCACAACCAAAACATCATTTTGTCGGGCATATTCGATCGCCGCCCGTTCCCCTGGAGTCAATTCATACCGTGTGGTAACATTACCCTCAGCATCAATTTGCGTCAAATCCATGCTCAAATTAACAACAGCATTGGGTTGTCCCGACTCCTTGGCCGCATCGACAAACTCAATCAAAGAATCCGACCAACGACCCGATCCCACCGCGCGACCCAACCAGATCGGCGCATCGTCGTTAATGCCATCAATCCCTAAACCATTGTCCTGCGTGGCTCCAATAATCCCCAAAACATGGGTGCCATGTTCGTTACCTTCCCCCGCAGCCAAGAAAGGATCGCGATCGCCATCGATGAAATCGGAACCCGAAACGATGCGCGAATAGTCAATATCGGGATTATCGCCACTGAAACCCGTATCGATGATGCCCACCAACGGCTGATCCGAGGTGGCAAAATCCGTATCTAGAGCATCATAATCCGTGCCGTCCGTGTAAGCGCGGGCATAGGAAATCAACGCTTGACCAAAATCATCATTGCGCCAGTCTCGCGCCGGATTCACCATCTCATCCATCAATGGCGCGTCCCCCCTTGCCCCGCGCACTTGGAAGACAATATCGTTATAGTCGCGATCGCTATTGGCATCCAGTCGCCAATCTTCCATCGCAAATGTATTCCCATCCCCCGTCACATCTGCCATACGGGTTAGATACAAGCCATCCTCGGGGTTGGCGCTGTCGAGGGAAAATAAGGGGGTTTTGCTCCCCCCGATCGCAGGATTATTGTAAACTTCCTCTACGGAACCATTGGGAACCAGCATCACTGCAAAGCGATCGCCGGAATTCATGGTAACGGTTTCCACTCCTTGGTAATCCCCAGAATTAAAGTTAGGTTCCCAATAGGAAGAATTACTGAATTTAGCGCCCTCTGTGACATCTTGGATGACCACATGACCGAGGGGTGAATCACTTAAAGACCGTTCGGCGGCGATGCGGATAAACTCTTCCGATCCCACTTCAATATCGTCCATTCCTTCTAAGCTGAAGATGGCAATTTCTCCTTGGTATGCCCCGCCGTCAAAGAGAAAGTCAACTCCGACTTCTCCTGTTTCTCCCACGACGAAGACTCCCGGATTCTCTAACTTATCGGGAACAATCCAAGGACTCACATCATATTCATCGGTACTAATAGGAGGCGGCGGTGCATCCGGAGAGGTAATGTCCTCACTATCGTCTCCACCTAAATCCTCTGCGACTCCATCATCCACATCATCGATATCCAGATCGATATCGTCGCTAGAATCGTTAGGATTATCAATTAAAGCACTGGGTGTTAAAATTTGCTCCAGTACAAAGGATTGCAGAAAGCGATCGCCTTTCGGTTCCTCTTTTTTCTTTTTTCGAGACGGCGTAGCAAATAAGTTCTGTAGTATTTGTAACGAAAGTAACATGGGTAGATACTCGATCAACTAAAGGATAAGCAAGAAATCAACAAAATTTGTTTTCTTCTCACTGGCGATCGCGAAACTCTGTAGGTTTTGAAGCAGGCAGGTTGTTGAAAATCTAGATTGTGAAGGCGATTGGCGCGGTTGTAGGTGAACTAACGAGTTGTAGGTTTTAACTCGTTGTGAACTCTCTAAGTTCAAAAATAACTCTAGGTTTTGTTAGCATACTCGATTCTTTTTTCTCTGGCAAGGGTTTTTTCAAAAAAATCTAGTTTTTTTTATCGTCAGGACTCACGCAACCCTCTAAATCATCTGACTTTAGGGGATTTTCTCCCCCAAAATGGGCAAATTGCGTTGGCTGCATCAGTCCTAATCGTAACTTTACAAACCCCTCCGATAAGTACAAAAGAACCCCGCAAAATCCCCGAATACCTAAGAATGTTGCCGCAATTGCTTCCAAATTTCTCGCCACCAAATACGATAGCGAGGTAAACTTTCCACCTCAATAGACGCATCAGCTTCAGAGTTAGGAGAAAGAATGCGATCGCGATTATCAAAAGTCGCCCTCACCCGCATTAATTGTTTTTGTCCCGATTCATCGCTTTCAAATACGGGTTCGATATCTTTAATTGTGCTATTAAATACCTCAGATTCAATCTCTCGCGGCTTCAATCTAACCGGTAATTCCCGCTTGCCAAAAACTTGTTTCACCAACCCTGCATCTCCTTGGTTAATTTCAATCGTAGCTACCATTTCATCGAGATTAGCCACCACTAAAACAGGTTTATCTTCAGTTATTTTTTGATCGATTTTTTGTGACAAGTCTGGCGTAATAATTGTTCCCGCAAGAGGAGATTTAATGACAATATTTTCAGAATACAGTTGTTCTAGCTTCTGCACCTCCGTTTCTAAAGTTTCGATAACAGGAAGTAAACTCTCCACTGTAGTTTTAGCTGCCGCCAATTGTTGCCGCAATGGGACTACATTGGCAACTTGAGAAACCAACTCATCTTGATGGTCTTGTAAGCGTTCTTGACGATTTTCTTGCAGTAATTCTAATGCAGCAGATTTGGCTTGAATTTGATGTTTTATTTCTAGAGCAAGCTGATCTTGTTGTTCAAGTTGAGCTTTTAAGGTGGCTTTTTGAGATTCTATATCTTTTATTTCCTTCATTAAAGAAATAGTAGAAATTGCTTGGGATTTTCGCAATTCTTGCATGACTGGCTTATCATATTCTTGCCCAAGAAGTTCTACACCTTTTAATTGCTGTACCAGTTTCACTCGTTCGCTTTTGATAGTCTGTAATCGCGTTCCAATTGCATTAATTTCCTGCATGATTTGCTGTATTTCCGGCGCATTAGTACCGCGATTTAATTTACTGCGAAAATCCTCCTCACGACGAGAGGCGATCGCGGTTTTTTGTTGTTCTCCCAGGAGTTCGGCTGCGATAATATTAATCTGGGTTTTATGAGTTGCTAATTGTGCCTGCTTTTCCTGAAGTTGTGCCTTTTTTTGAGCAATTTCAGATTCTAAGGCGATCGCATCTACATCCGCAAGAGGCTGATCTTTTTCTACTTCTTCCCCATAACGTACCCAAAATTTCTTCACTTTCCCCGGAAAATCGAGAAAAATACCTCGAATTTGGTTATCATGGGGTTCAAAACGAGCAATTCCTTTGACGTAAATCGTTGCAGGAGAAAGGATATAAACTCCTCCCACGGTTAAAATGAATGCGATCGCGCCAATGCGAAACCAATTGCGAGGAGTGTGATTTTCTGGTTGAGGAGGGGATACAGGTGGAGAAGGAGGAGGCGTTTCTTTTGCCTGTTTTTGAGGAATATTTGCCGGAGGAACGGCTTTAAGAGGAGGACGAGAAGAAGATGACATAGTTATATTGTAAGATGTTGTTAACGA
Organism: Spirulina sp. 06S082; assembly: GCF_034932145.1. NCBI lineage: Bacteria > Bacillati > Cyanobacteriota > Cyanophyceae > Spirulinales > Spirulinaceae > Spirulina > Spirulina sp. 06S082. Next base: position 19,318 of record NZ_JAYGHV010000133.1, read on the forward strand.
GAAGAAGAAAATAACTTAGAAAAGAGCCAATAGATGAGGGCAATCAAAAGAATACTTTGGCTTATTTGGGGCAGATTTACCCAGAACCATTGCAAAATTCGCAAGATTAAAAAGCCAAAAATGAACCAGAGATAGAGCAAACTTAAGGGTCCGTATATCGCCAAAATCCAGCGCGTATTTTGTGGTTCTTGTAGGGGTTTTCCCGTGAAGAGATTAAAATAAAACGCTCTTGCCCGCGATCGCAGATTGAGAATTCCTGTCAAAGCGACAAGGAAGTAATAACCATCAAATTTAGCCAAGGGATTTAAGTTAACTGCAAGGGTAAATAATGCAGCAATTAAAAGCAGATAACTGGTAATTTGTAAAGCACTACCGGGAATGGCAAAATTCCAGATTGTTAACGCGATCGCGGCAATGGTCAGTTGTACGAGAAGTCCTGCTCCAACCACTAATAAACGCTGCCAACGCGGGAGGCGATAAGAGTCGGTGGTGTTGGTATATGCAGCAGGAAATAGCATCATGAGTAATAATCCGATTTCTGGTACGATACCACCAAAATGTTTGAGGGTAAAAGCGTGACCGAGTTCGTGTATGACGACAACAAAAAGCGAGAGAAAAATAAACGGCAAGATGAGAGAATTGCTGTAAGATTCCCATAATTTTGCCCCCGTATAAGCAATTTCTAAGCGCTGATTCCAACCGACGATCGCGCAACTGGTGAGAAATAAAGCCAAACAAAAACCCGCCATTTTCGTCCACAACCAACTCAGGCGATCGCCATAAAGACTTAAAAATGTATCGGGGTCAAATAAAGGAATTTGCAGGTACAATAATTGTAAGGGATTGAGCGAAAATCCTTTTTTTGCAGGTGGATCGATGCCCGCAAGCATTCCCGTTGCAGCGAGAATTTGTCGCTGTTGTTGTAATTGTTGGCTGGGATAATTGCACCGATCTACAACAGTTTCGAGGGGAAATTGTTCGAGAAGTTGTATCGTTTCATAACTGTATTGGTTGAAAAAAAGATAAACTAAATTAGGGATTTTTTTCTGGATCAAACCCCATTTTGGTGTACCTTTGGGGTTTCGCAATAACCAATATCCGGCAGGATGTTCGATCCATTCGGCTTCAGGTTTTAAAGTGATATAAGGCTGGGCAATATTTTCAGTGAGAATACCTTCTGTGAGCAGGCGATCGCATAATTTCTCGATAAAAGTAGGGGAAATGTTTGGATATTTTTGCTGACAGCGCTTTTGGATTTGAGTAACGTTAAATTGTCCGGTAAAATGTCTCAAAGCGTAATCTTCTTCAGCAGAAAGGGTTATTTCGTGAGGAGTCGAGGTCGATTTAAGCAAGCGCTGCTTATCCTCTTTCCGTTGCACGAGTTGCCAATAGTCACGTAAGTCTGGACAGAGATGCGAATTGGGATTTTGGTCGAGTACAGTCATGGCGATCGCAGCTAAATAGAGGGGCTCCCTACTCTTCTCTGGAGATCGTTTTCCCTTTTATGCACTCACCAGATAATTTTTAATAAATCTTTACAAAGTAGAGAAAGGCGATCGCTGCCCTCCAATCGTTATTCTTTAAGTCACAAAAAAGAGAAGCTATCCGCAGAATGAACTGATATTATTGCTTTCTTTTGCGGTTGCGCTTGCGAAGTTCTCGTGCTTTTACTTGTAAATCTTGAAAAAAATCTGATTCAACAATGTCATTGACTTGTTTTTGACGTTTAACTTGATCGATCTCTATTTTTAAAACTTTGACTTGTTCTTTGAGTTTTTCTTCCCGTTTGCGAACCTTCTCTACCATCAGATCGAATACAGAAGCAAGAGTACCAATTTCATCAGAAAAGCGTCTCTGAATAAATGCAGAAAAATCCTGCTCGTAATTTCCTTCACCGATTTGTTCCGCCGCTTTGGTAAAATTGGTAATGGGTTTAGTAATCACCTCGGATACTAATAAAACTAAAACGAAAAGCGTACCGTAAGTAATGCTAAAAGCAACAAGGATACGATTTCTGACTCCTTCTTGTACTTCATTTACATAGTCAGCTTGAAAATCTACCCCGATCGCGGCAACCTTTTTTCCTTCTTCGTTTTCGAGAGGACGATACCCTGTAATCCAACTTCCCCAAGTGTCTTTATAAGGTTTATCTCTAAGGGTTAATTCTGTCAGTCCTTGATAGATTTTAGTTTTTGGTTCGTAGTATTCTAAGAATTTCGCACCTTGAAAATTGCGAGAGGTATTGGCAGCACTACCACTTCCGACGAATACAATAGTATTGGTCTTTGCTCCCTTAACATAAGTATAAACATAAGCGCGAGGCTCTATCTTCTCAACAGTCGCTAACCATTGAACGTGTTCCCAATAGCGAGAATCCGTAACATCTCGATAGCCTTCCGGTCTGGGTTTTCTCGTCTTCGATAGTGCCAGTATTTCTGCACCATTGACCCCTTCCGCAGCAGCCTGCATAGTATCGAGTAAATCTTCTTTAATGCGTCGCAATGCCGTTTCTGTCGCAAATTGATAAAACCAATAATAAGCAACAGCAAATACACCGCTAAACACGATGGTGAAGAGCAGCAACATCTTGACTCTTAGACCAAAAAATCGAATTAATTTATCGTTTTGTTTGATTTTTTTCATCTCTATATTTTCCTCATCTTAAAATTTTAGTTTATCAATGATACTTTGGCCGCGCTGTCGTCGTTTTAATCGCCAATTAAGTAAACTAATATCATAAAATCTTCGCATCTTGAAAATTGACCATAAAGTAAATACAGAGATTAAAACAGCGATCGCCAGATAAACATAAAAATACAAGGATATATTGAGGCGAATCCCAGTCCAAGCAATGGCTCCTGTTATAATACAGCCAATAATCGTGCCGATGGCGAATAAATAACTATCCATAAACAAACTGACCCGACCGCGACGCTGCAAGGGAACCAGGGACTGAATTGATTTTCGGGCAGATTCATCAACCGTTAATTGAGTAAGTTTAGAAAGGGAGAAACCCCCGATTCCACCAATAGCCCCAGGAAAAATAATCATGCCGATCGAGGCCATCAACTGTGCTAAGGGTAAAAAGAAAAAACTATTTTTTAACGAGAGAAATTCAAGAATCCGACTGGTTAAAAATGCTTGGATAAACCACGCTACCGAGATCAATCCCAAACGATAAAGGCTGTAAAATCTTTGATAGCCGTATAGATCGGGAAAACTTTCATTGGAGACGACCAAAAAGCGAAATTCAAAAATAGTCAAACAAATATTAATGGCAATAATAGCAAAAGTGAGATAGCGAAAGGATAAAACCTCCCGCACGAAGCCGCCACCTTCGGTTAAAGTTTCAACGAGATTTTCAGGTTTGTATTGATTGTTTCTTCGAGGCAAATAACTTAATCCTCCCTGCAAGACCGCATAAGCAATCAGATAAATTAAGACATTAAATAAAAGTAATTCTTCAACTTGCAAACCAAAATATTGCATGATGCTGGGGGAAATGGCGGCGATCGCCAAACCGAGAATTTGTCCGGCAAAATTTCCCGTGGCAATAATGGGAAATAAACGCTTGGCTTGAGCTAAGGTTAAAAGATCGTTGGCTAAAATCCAAAAAACGAGAGGGAAAAATAATAATTGCTGTTCTGCGAGTAAATATAACAGGGTGTAATTAATGCCACTGGGGACTTTAAAGGTAAACATTAAACGCAAAATCAGTAGCAATATGCCATAAACAAAACACATCCAACTCATCAAATCGCGACGATTAAAGCGATCGACAAATAACGATTGTAATCCCGTTATAGCAATGGTTAATACCATATCCACCAACCAAACCAATAAAATGCGGTTGGCTCCCACGGTATTCAAAAAACCGCTCACGGCAACAACATCAGAAATCTGCCTGGCGAGGGAGTTACTGAGTAATAAAAACCCCAAAATGAGGACGAGAGTGCTTTCTCCTGGTTGAAGACGAAAAACGCGGGATAAAAATGTCTTCATAAATGGTAATAGAAATAATTAAGTCAATAGTTTGAGTAAGAGGGCTTTTTGTAGATGCAGGCGATTTTCCGCTTGTTGAAAAAGGCGAGAACGATCGCCATCGGCTACAGAATTAGTAATTTCTTGCTCTCGGTTGACGGGCATACAGTGCATGACGATGGCGCGATCGGGGGCAGCCTCAAGCAGGCGATCGTTAATTTGGTAGGGGGCGAGAATGCGTCCGCGATTTCCGGCTTCTACCTCATCGGTTTTGCCCCGAGAAATCCAGACATCGGTATAAAGAGCATCTGCGGTTTTAACGGCACGCTGAGGGTCATCAACGCGCCGGACGACGGTTTCCCCAGCGAGGGAACGGGCGAGGTTGAGACTGTCCTCATCCAAGCTATAAGCCTCGGGACTGCTAATGACCAAACGAAACCCCAATTTAGCCGCCGCAAATAAGAGCGATCGCGCTACATCTTGGTTGCTACGTCCGAGATAAGTCATTTCTAAACCTTGTAAATGCCCGAATTCCTCATACAGGGTTAAAGCATCAGCCATCCCCTGACAAGGATGATTATAGGCAGTTAATCCATTGATAATAGGAATAGCCGACCATTGTGCCAATTCTTGCAGTTTTTGGTAATCGTTAATTCGCACCACGATCCCCTGAACATAGTTTCCAAAGGTGCGGGCAATATCCGGAATAGATTCTCGTTCTCCCCAACCAATTTCTTGACCATGTAAGTACAAAGAGTCTCCTCCTAACTGTCTCATGGCAATTTCAAAACTGACCCGAGTGCGTAAAGAAGCTCTTTCAAAGAGCAAGGCCAGGTTTTGACCCTGTAAGAGGGAGGAATTCTCTGCTAAAACAAATTCCTGTTTGAGGGTTTTAGCGCGATCGATCAGTTGCATTAATTCCTGTGCAGGCCAATCCAAAAGCGAAAGAAAATGTTGCATGGAAATCTTTGTTAATGGTTCTCTTCTTCCGTCAGGACATCCCAGATTTGTGCATTTAACTTTCTACCTTGTTTGGGAGTAAGATAAGGTCGATAGTAAATTGTTCCTTGGTCTTCGACTTGTTTGAGTAATCCTTTGGCTAAGAGATCTGCCAAAATAGAATGGGCGATTTCGGGTTCGAGATCCGTCTGTTGTAAAATTTGCTCGAAGGTAATCGATCGCCGACGCAAGACGGAATGAAATAGAGTTCTTTCGCTTTCAGGAAGGTCGAGAAGGTCGAGAAGACTTAACCCCATACTCGTTTCGTGTTCCTGTCGAGGAGCATTCTGCGGTATATTTTCCTCCATCATTCGCTTGACCAGTTGTTGAAATTCTGAAGCAGAAGGAGAGTTGCGATCGCACAAAGAAAAAATATTGGCAAAGATATTGGTAAAGACATTAGCAGCAATATTTTGTTTTTCCTGATGGGGCAACATTGTCTCAATCTGGGGAAGAGTATCTACGATCGCCGTATCGTAAGCCAAAGAAACTTGCTTTTTGAGCCAGAGGCGATCGATATCCGTTGGAACTCGATTCACCAGTAAACAGGTTTGGGGAATATCGAGTTGCTTGGCAACATCAAGAATAACAGCCGTTCCTTGAAAATCCGCCCGTTCTAACCCTAATACTAAACAGAGGGTATCGCACAACGCCAACAGAGATAAAGTTGTTTCATTTAATCCTGGATAGAGATCGATCAAAAGATAATTGAGATTGAAATTGGCGATAATTTGATCGAGGAGGGTACTGAGGATTTTAATATCGGAAAACTCCGGACAATGGGCTTGTCCTTGCCTGGATAAATCCCGAGCAAATAAAGTGATTTTGCCGGTTATCTTTTCACCAATAATCCGAGAAAAATGTTCTTTCGTTACCTCTTGTCCGATCTCTGCTAAAGTCGCTCGTCCTTGGATATAGTCTCCAAGATGCTGAGATTTTTGCAGCCCGAAATATGAGTAAATTCCAGGTAAATTACTGGGAATTGCTAACTCGATATCTGCATCGATCGCACCGACTCGATAGCCTTCTCGGGCGATCGCAACGGCCAGATTAGCAGTTAAACTTGATTTTCCCGTTCCGTGACGAAATGAATGGACGGCAATAATCTTAGGCATGAGAGCAGTAGTGGTGATGAAGTCGTCAGGGTTATCATAGTTGAAATTCTTCTGGGAAATCAAACATCCGATCGCCCTTGTAGCAACCAAATCATCATTCCTCCTGCGATTAAACCCCCACTCAAACCATTACGACTGAACCCCGTTAATAAGCCTCCCAAGGTCATCGCAGCAATCCACCAATGCGATCGCGGTAGTTGTTTCCGTAAAGCCCAACGCCATTGTAAAGCCCCAACGATCGCCCCACCCAAGGACAAAAAGAGAGCCAAAAACTCAGGTTTTACCCCCACCAGTCCAGATAGTCCAAAAAAGAGACTATATCCGATCGTGGTTGCCAAGATCCAGCGATCGCGGCTATTACCCCTCCCAACTAATTTTTGTTGCAGTAGCAGAGATTGTAAACCCCCGGCAACTAACCCAATAACGCAACCATAAAAGCCGTGTCCCAATAACGCATCGATCCCCGATCCTCCCATGTCTGCAAGGGTGACAAACAGGAAAAACCCCAACGTTACTGTCAAACCCCATAAGGTTGCAAATCGCGACTCTTGACGCGATCGCGCTGGTTTTTGTCTTCGTTGAGAAATATCGGGTAATAACCGACCCATTATCAGACCTTGAATACTGCTAAAAATAAGAAATCCGAGGATTATAACAAAGAGAAATTGCCCATTTCCCATCGCTGTTTCCTGAAAGTGCTGTCGGGTATTTGCTGCTTTCAAAACCGACATAATTCCTGACACAATACCAACTCCCGCGACAAGTCCGAGCAAATTTCCCCAGATCCACAATAAATCCTGTTCAATCGATTTTCTCAATACCCACCATTGCATCAATGTACTGGTAATAATTCCGACTCCCACACCTAATGGAGGAGGTAGAAAAGGCTGCGCGATCGCCCCTGCACCCAATCCCCCTAAAGTTGCAGGAATCCACCATCCCCCCAGAGAAAGGCGTTTTTGCAGGAGTGCAGATTGAGCTAAGGCGATCGTCAGGGTACCCAAAAAAAGCCCTAGGGTTGTATTGCGATAAAGACTGGGAACAATTCCTAAGAATAAGAAAATTTGTTGCAATACTAAAAAGATCGCACCACCGCTAATATTAACAACAAGCCATTGTCGCCATAACGGTTTTTGGGATATAGATGAAGGTTGAAAAGGAGTAGAAATATAAGGATTTGGGGAAACAGTAGGAACATCAATATTCCATTTTTCCTCTTTCTCTCTTTCTTCTTTTTTCTCCCATTCTTCCTTTTCCTCGCTTGTCTTATCTTCCTCTTTTCTGCGTTTAAAATTGAGTTTTAAAAAGCGGTAGGACCATTGAATATCTTTCGGGAATTGCGAAAAAAGGGTTTGTAGATGCGTTTGCCAAGAAGGAAAAGGAGAATTCGGACGATTTTTTAATAACCAGCCTAAAAAGGCGAGAGGAGTAGTAGAAAGGGGAATGGGAGAAGAAAGATCGGGAAGAATAGCGGGGACAGAGAAAGAAAATTCCTCCCTCCAACTGGGATGAGAATCCCCCTG
>NZ_JAYGHV010000134.1:0-26125 GCF_034932145.1 Spirulina sp. 06S082
TAATCTTCCAGTATGCCAGCTTCAACAACTCTCGCGCCCTGCACTTCTTCTTAGGAGCATGGCCGGTAATCGGAATCTGGTTCACCTCTTTAGGTGTCAGCACCATGGCATTTAACTTGAATGGATTTAACTTCAACCAATCTATTCTTGATTCTCAAGGTCGCGTCATCAACACTTGGGCGGACATCCTCAACCGCGCTAACTTAGGATTTGAAGTAATGCACGAGCGCAATGCTCATAACTTCCCCTTAGATTTAGCGGCGGGCGAATCTGCACCTGTTGCTCTCCAAGCTCCTGTTATCAACGGTTAAGTTGAAAATAGACTTGCTTAGAGTGTTTCGACCCTAAGATAATCTAATCAAAGCCCTCCGTCTGGAGGGCTTTATTGATTTTTGTAAATAATTTCAGGCGATCGCCTTAAATGAAAAATATTAATCCTTTATCAGAAAGAGGAATTTATCCTTGTCCCGTTTGTCGCTGCGGTCAAATTGCCACCATGACTTTAATGGAAGCCATGAATTGCGATACTTGCTCTCATATTTTTGCACCGGATTGGGAGCAACAACAACTTAAATTAGCAGATAGCGAGATTGCTTTAACCTGGCATTGGACGGGAAAGCGCTGGAAAGACTCCAATCGCGCTGGTTTTGAACCTCATTGGGGCTATTGGTTCGGAGGATTATTATTTGTCAGTTTACCTTCTATTTTGGTAGGATTTTCTGCTTATCTTTTTCCTCCTTTACCTGGAAGTCGCGGTGCTTGGTTTCCTTTGGTTTGGATGGGGATTGTTTTTGTTACTCATTTAATCTGTTTATTGTGGCTGGCGATTGAATATTATCAGTTTCCTTTTTTCTTATATTTCCAAACTTGGGGACGACGGTGGCGCGATCGCGGAGGTTCTTAGAATCAAATTTTTCAAGGTTGTTTTTTAGCGATTCAGGGCTTCGGAAAGATAGTCCGCAGAGGCTTCAACAAGGGCGATCGCGTTCTCGTAAAGCATCCTCGTCGGTCCAATCAGTCCGACACTACCAATGGGAATATCACCTTGATGATAGCGGGCAGAAATTAGGGTACAAAGATTGAGAGATTCGAGGGGATTTTCTGAACCAATGCGGACAGTAACTCGTTTGCTATTACTTTCACTTTCAGGTAATTCAAAAATGAGAGGAAAGAGTTGTTCTTGTTCTTCTTCTAAGAGATGTAATAAAGTTTGGACTTGATGAACTTGAGAAAATTCCGGTTGGCGCAAGGCTTCAGAAATACCGCGAATTAAGATTGGAGTATAGGCGGGTTTGTGGAAATATTTGTTTAATTCTTCTAGGGAATTTTTCAAAATATCTGTGTAGCATTGGAATTCGCGATCGAGTTCGACCCAATCTAAGCTACTTAAATCTGAGAAAGATTTTCCCCGTAATTTGCTATTTAAAAAGTTAGAGAGAATCTGCAATTCATCAGCAATCAATTCTTCATCATATTCTTGTTCTTCTGCATTGGCGATCGCCAAATCCATTAAAATTGATTGAGTTTTATAAGCCTCCATGATAACCACTAACATCACTTGTTTTTCATTAACGGGAACGAGTTGTAAGTGTCGGATACAATCTCGCGGGTTTTGGGGTAGGGTAATTAAGGCAATATAACCACTTAATGTGGCTAAGATTTGGGTGGCGCGTTGGAGTAGAACTTCTAGATTATAAGTATTCCAATCTAATTGTTTTGTATATAAATCAATAATTTGTTCGCGCCAGATTTCATCGGGGTCCATCAGGCGATCGACATAAATACGATAACCCGAATCGGAAGGAATACGACCAGCAGAAGTGTGGGGTTGATACAACAATCCTTCTTTTTCTAAGCGTCCCATTGCATTGCGAATTGTAGCGGGACTGACTTGAAAATCATATTCATTGGCGAGGGTTTTTGAACCGACGGGTTCTGCTGTGGCCACATAATGGCGGATTGTAGCAGAAAGAATGGATTGATGGCGATCGCTTAAATCAAAGGAAGAAAACATTAGTAAAAAAATTGCTCAAAAAGGATGAATATTATTACAAGGAAAAGAAAACAATCTTGATTAATATCGAGGCAGACTGGCATCTACTAAACAAGCGTAAGCCTCAATGCCACCCGTAATGTTTTTAACATTTGTAAAGCCTTGGCTTCGTAGCCATTGACACATTTGCGCCGATCGCATTCCATGATGACAGAGAACAAGAGTTTCGGATTCAGCATTAAAACGCTGCTTGATATCCTCTGACCAATCGTTAAATTGACTCAAAGGCAAAACTTCAAATCCTGCAATATGCGCGATCGCAATCTCTTCGGGTTCTCGCACGTCAATGAGTTGTAAGATTTCACTCTTTTCTACCATGCGCTGGGCGAGTTCTTCCACGGTAATTTTGCTTTGGGGATCTTCAATCATTTTAATAATCGGTAATCAGTATCGGTCACTATTCATCGGCGATCGGGATAAGACTACTATTCTCAGCAGTTTCTCTCTCGAATGCGCTTAGAGGTTGAGTTATTAACTCAATATTAAAACAGTCTCTTGCAGCAGTTTTAAGGGTTGCGATAATTTGGCGTAGATCCCATTGTCGATCGGGGGAAAAACCTGTGGGTAATTTGTCGAAAACTTGCCGATATAATTCTCTATTGGGAGAAAGAGCGATCGCTCCATGTTGTAGAATTGCGTTTCCCTGACGATATTGGGCGCTACCAATGAATTTGTAATCGCTTTCTGTAACTAAATCCGCCGATGTTGCACTGCTGAAACAACTGGCTTGTTTGATGTATCCTCGCCCAGCTTGGCCGTAGTGTAGATTGATACCGAGGGATCGCCACCCTGCTATTAAAAACGAGCAAATTTGTTGATAAGTTTGCGATCGCGTTCCCGATAGTCCCGATACTACCACCATATAGGTTAAATCTCCCTGATGAAGAACCGCCCGACCTCCTGTAGGACGGCGTACTAATTCGATCGCCTCTCCTTGCCATTTTAACTGCTGCCAAAATTCTGGGTATTGGTATTGATGATAGCCCAAGGAAATAGCCACAGGATTCCAAGTATAAAATCGTAGCGTTGGAGGAGCATTTCCCGCAATATGCTGCTGAAATAACCAGCGATCGATCGCCATTTGGGTCGCCCCAGAAGCCTCAATCAGGGGTATAAAACGCCATTGATGGGGTAGAGTGAGATTACTGCCCGAATTCGGCTTGGAGAGCATCGTCATTGTCGTCAGCAATGGTTGCAGCAAGGGTAATGGTGCGGGAAATTTCCGTCGCAGAGAGGTCAGCTACAGCGCGTTGAGAAGAGACAACAATGCGATCGCCAAAAATCCCAAAACAAGTTTCAAAAGTTCCCGACCAATTCATCTCCATTAATTTTTTCATTAAATCGAGTTCATTTTTAACGGGAAGTTGCAAGACTGGCGACCAAACCGTGAGGAGATCGTCGTCGGTTTCTCCCGTTAACTGAACGAAGACCTCGACGCTACCGTACTGAAATTTCCAGAGGTATCCCTCTTGGGTATGGTTAACCATTGCACTATCATCTTGTGCCAAGCTGGAAATAACCGTTTCTATCAAATCTTTGTAACTGGTTGCCTCTGAGTCAAGTTCGCTATCATCTGCAACTAGAGTTTCTAAATTTTGCATTGTCATAATCGATTATCAATTATCCGCGATCGGTTATCAGTTATCAATTTTAGCAATTATCAGCTATCAACTATCAACAAAGCCCAGATCAGTTCCCTTTCCAGCATGAACTAAAGCCAGTTTCTCATAGCGTTGGGCGTGTTCGATCAGTTCTGCTGCTTGTTGGTCGGAAACATCCCGCAGTTTTTTGCCTGGAACCCCAATAACCAGCGATCGCGGGGGAACATCTTTGGTGACAACAGATCCTGCCCCTATAATACTCCCCGTCCCGACCCGCACGCCATCCAAAACGATCGCCCCAATACCGATCAAACAGCCTGTTTCGATCGCCGCAGAGTGAATTACAGCGCGATGTCCGATGGTGACATAATCTTCTAAAATCGTCGGTTTACCTGGATCGCCGTGTAAAATCGCCCCATCTTGAACATTAGTATAAGCGCCAATTTCAATCCGTTCCACATCTCCTCGCACCACGGCACCGTACCAGATACTCGTTCCTTCTTTTAAGGAAACGCGACCCATAACCGTTGCATTGGGGGCAATAAAAGCAGCTAAAGTGGTATCCGGTGAAGGCCAATAGAGAGGAGAATCATTCATTATTTTTTTAGTTGAGACGTTGTGATTGTCTGAAGATGGCACGATCGCCAAGTAGAAAAATGCAATGCGATCGCTATATTTTTAATGAATTTAATCTGGCCACAGCTTAAAGCGCGTGGGTATTGTACGGATGACTTATAATAAAACCACCCTACCCCGCTTGGGAATTGTTTCAGATAAGGCTTGCCTGCTCAAACGGAAATCGAGAGTAATCTATGATCAATCCTGCTTTACACTATCCCATTTTTGGTGCGGAGATTAAATGTCCCCACTGTCGTCAAACTATTCCCGCGCTGACTCTGACGGATACTTATCTCTGTCCTCGTCATGGTGCCTTTGAGTCAGACCCTCAAACTGGCGAACTGGTTCATTTACAGTCGGGACGACATTGGCGACAATGGCAGGAGGAATGGTATCGCCAGCATACTCATCCCGACGGCATTCGTTTTGAAATTCACGAAGCCCTCGATCGCCTCTACACTCAAGGTTACAAAGCGACCAAAGTTATTATCGCCCATCGTTACCAAGAATTGGTAAGTGCTTATCTCGAACGCAGTATTCCTCGGCACAATAATGCTACGGAAACAAAAGTTCCGCGCTTATATGGTTTACCTGTTTCTTTTAGCCCCAAATCTTCCGACGATCCCCGTTGGGATATTATTAATTTCTCCTTAGAAAAAGAACCTGGAATGCCGACTCGCTATCCTTATTTTCGGTTATTTGAATAGTTTTTGCAGAGTTTGTTCGTCATTAATCATTAATAATGCACCATGTTTCGATTCGCACGGCTAATATTCATGCGGCGATCGCCTTTTATGAAAAGTTAGGTTTTACGGTGACAGAGCGGTTTACAACGGGTTACACTCTAGCTTGTTGGCTGGAAGGATTGGGGGGGCGCATCGAACTGATTCAAATTCCCGAACCCACTCCTGCAGCCGATGCTTTTGGGGATGAACATTATGTGGGTTATTATCATTTATCTTTTGATTTGACGGAACTCACTCCCGATTTACCAACTTGGTTAAAACAGTTTCAAGAACAGTTGAAAGAAGCTGGAGAAGAGCCAATTCAGGTATTATTAGAACCAGAACAGCAGGCGATCGGCGATCGCATTTACGAGGTCGCGTTTATCCGCGATCGGGATGGTTTACCTTTAGAATTCATTCGTGTTTTGAGTTAGTAATTCTCTCTTGGTTTTACAAAAAATTACGATACATCCTTCCTTAAACCCTCGTAGCTTTGTTTGCCGTTTTTTCCAAATCTCGTACCTTTTTCCCTCGCCAAAGAATGCGAATAGGAGTACCCGTGAAATCTAACTGTTCTCGGAATTGGCGATCGATATAGCGGCGATAACCCTCATTAAAACGCTTGGGATCGTTGACAAAAAGGGTAATAGTAGGAGGTTGAGTGCTAACTTGAGTTCCGTAGTAAATTTTCCCTTGTTTGCCTTGACGAGAAGTCGGAGGAGAATGCCATTCAACTGCCTCTTGTAACACTTCATTAACTACAGCCGTAGTAACGCGCCTTTGATGGGATTCATAAGCCGTATCGACAAGATTTAAAAGTTTATCTACCCGTTGTCCAGTCAAAGCACTAATGAATAAAGGTTCAGCCCAATCCAAAAAATACAAGCGGTCTTTAATTTGTTTCTCGTAATCATAAATCGTGTAAGAATCCTTTTCCACGGCATCCCATTTATTAATGGCTACAACTGCTGCACGACCTTCTTCCATAACCCGATTTGCTAATTTTTGATCCTGTTCCGTTACGCCATCAACGGCATCTAAAACAAAAATAACCACATCGGCGCGACGAATGGCTTTAAAAGCGCGATGAATGCTAAAAAATTCCGCCCCATATTGTACATTTTTCTTTTTACGAATACCTGCCGTATCGATAAGACGATAATACTTTCCATCCCGTTCGACTCGCATATCAATCGTATCTCGAGTCGTCCCAGAAATCGGACTGACAATAGAACGATTTTCCCCGGTTAGCATATTTAGTAAAGTCGATTTGCCTACATTAGGACGACCGATAATTGCCACTTTCGTTTCCGGAATATCGGGAATATCTTCGTTTGCGGGTAATACCTTCACCACTTCATCCAGCAATTCTCCTGTACCACTGCCGTGAATAGCAGAGACGGGATAGGGTTCCCCGCAACCGAGTTCCCAAAACTGTGCCGCTTGTACGAGTCCTTCTTCCGCAGATTCGCATTTATTGACCGCGAGAAAGAAAGGGACGGGTTGTAGGCGTAACCATTGGGCAATTTCGGCATCGGCAGGGACGGGTCCGGTTTGTCCGTCTACCACTAAAATAGCCACATTTGCTTCTTGTAGCGCCGCCATTGCTTGTTCGCGAATCATCGGGAGGAATTCTGTATCGTCGTCGAAAACTAACCCTCCTGTATCCACTACCAGAAAGTCACGATCGCCCCAGAATCCTTCTTGATAAGTGCGATCGCGGGTGATTCCAGGTTCATCGTGAACGATCGCAATACGATTCGCCACTAGACGATTCACAAAGGTAGATTTGCCCACATTGGGACGACCGATAATAGCAATAATAGGGAGAGACATGGTAATAATTGATTTAGAATTTTGTCAATAAAAGGGAAGGAAAACTGGCGATCGCGCTAAAGTAAGGGCAATCTTCCTATGATAGCGAATTAAACAGAAAACTGCCCCCTTAGCGATCGCAGACCCAGGGCAAACCTAAGATTCGCACGGGTCATTCCCCGGAAAATCTCGCTTTGATTCGTCATCTCGCTCTCAGTCTACTATTTTTATTGGGGATAGAGGCGCAAATATTACGCCCCTAGGTGGTTATTTTTTGCGTCTTAATTGTAGGGCTTCTCTGGCTTGTTCGCGATCGTCAAAATGAATTTTTTCGGTGCCTAAAATCTGATAGTCTTCGTGACCTTTTCCGGCAATTAATACTCCATCTCCTGGTTTTGCGTTGACAATTGCTGTGCGAATGGCTTCAGCGCGATCGCCTTCAACAATCAGTTTTATTTCCGAAGGAATTCCTGCCAAAATATCTTTTAAAATGCCTTCGGGGTCTTCTGTACGGGGATTATCGGAAGTGACGACGGCAAGATCGGCTAATTCTGCGGCAATTTTACCCATTTTGGGACGTTTGGTGCGATCGCGATCGCCACCGCAACCGAAGACGCAGATCGCTTTACCTGGAATAAAGGGACGCGCTGCTTTTAACATATTTTCTAAACTGTCGGGAGTGTGGGCATAATCGACAATAACGCTAATATCTTGATCGGGATCAATTTGCACTCGTTCCATGCGTCCTGGAACTCCGGAAAATGTTGGCAAATGGGGAATAATTTGCTCTAATTCTACACCAAAATGTAGGACGGTTCCCAGGGCTGCGAGGAGATTTGCCAAATTAAATTGACCGACGAGGGGAGATTGAAAAGGAATTTCACCTTTAGGAGTGTGAATTGTTCCTTTAACCCCATTGGCTTCATAAACGAGATTACTCATCCACAAATCGGCGCTAGAATCGGCGCTACTATAACTCCAGACGCGATCGCCGGGGAGGCGATCGATTAAGCGTTTCCCGTAGGGATCGTCTAAGTTGATAATTCCTCGTCCTTTCAGGTATTCTTCACTAAATAACAGTGCTTTAGCTTCAAAATAGTCTTCCATTGTCGCATGATAATCGAGATGATCTTGCGTGAGATTAGTAAAAACTCCGACTTCAAAGCGACATTCTTTAACTCGCCCTTGGTCTAGCGCATGGGAACTCACTTCCATAACTGCATATTCACTTCCTCCTTTAACGGCTGCCGCGAGTTGTTGCTGTAGGTCGATGGCAAAGGGAGTCGTATGCACTGCGGTTTGTTCGTATCCCGGCCAGCGCGTGTAAAGAGTACCGAGTAAGGCGGTGGGGGACTGGATACAATGCAGAAAAAACTCGATTAAATGAGTTGTGGTGGTTTTGCCATTGGTTCCCGTCACGCCGATCGCCTTTAATTGTTGAGTCGGATAACTGTAGAATTTTGCTGCGATTTTGGCACAGGTGACGGCGATATTTTCCCCTTGAATGAGACAAGCATTATCTGTGGGAGGACGCTTGGCCGCAGCTTGGGGCGTAATTAAGGCCGCGATCGCCCCCGAAGCGATGGCGCTATCCCAAAATTCTCCCCCGTCTACTCGCGTCCCTGGCATTCCGATAAATAAATCCCCCGCTTTGCAAGCATGGGAGTTAGTGGAGAGTCCTTTTATATCGGTTTCTAGGGCAGGATGTTCGGGGAATTGGTGAATTTCGGGGATATTGGCTAATAATTCTTTTAATTTCATCAGAAAAATTGGGTAGAAACCCCGTCCTTATAGGACGGCTTTATATTAGTTTCGCTACCGCCTTGGAGTTGTTCAATTAGGGTGCTTTTGTATTGCACTTTTAACAGGACAATTACTGTATCTAATTAAACAACCCTGTACGCATAGCGTTTTTGCTCTTTCGAGCCTCCTATTTCTAGGGTAATGTTAGCTTCGACAAGGTTATTTTGGCTTGTTAGGTTAGCAGCACTATTTCAGTGACCTTAAAATTGTTTAACTGCTAACGACAGAGCGGGGAACTAGCTTCGCATTCCAAGGTGTCGTGACCCAAATAACGTAGTACGCGGGGTACTTAGTCTGGTCAGAATGGCTTGTCAGATTTCTCTTTCAAGCCTCACGCCTTTAGGCTGAGGTTCCTGACCCGTTAATTCTCTAACTACTGCACGAGTTGCACTGTACTGTAACAATAACGCTTAAGCACCGTTTCCAGGGCAAAATAAGCGGGTTTGGGCTGCAATTCTCGGTCAAAGGTACAAGGGGTGGAGTTGCGATCGCCCTCTGGGGGTTTGTAAAAGGCATGGCAATCGCTCAACCCCCAAAGATTAAAACTTTTACAGCCAGAAGTGAGAGCCACATCAAGAACTTTAGCATAGGCTTTCCCTTGTAAGGCGTACTTTGCTTGTAAGGGTAGGTTTTGGGCGGGAGGATAAATAGGAATAGAAACTTCGCTAATGTGAACCGCAACCCCGAGGCTTTGCAGTTGTCGGATTAGGTTGGGAAGTCTCCATTTGGCAATCCCTAGGGTTCTAAAAACTTCGTTATGCACCTGCAAACCCACACCGTGAATGGGGATGCTATTCTCTTTCATTTCTTTAACCATTTGCGCGATCGCCTTCCATCGCGTCGGGGTGTGGAGGCAATAATCGAGGTAAATGAGATGAGCATGGCGATCGGCTTCGTGCGCCCATTGAAAGCATTTGGGGATAAAATTTTCGATCTGACTCCAGATAGATTTGCGAATTTTGCCATTGTCGGCGATCGCTTCGTTGACCACATCCCAAGCAGTGCAGACATCTTTATAGCGATCGACGGTGGTGAAAATGTAATCTCGCAGGACGTTTTCAAGTTCCAGCTTTGTGAGTTTTCGTAACCAAGAAGCACTACTTAAATGCCAGCAGAGGCAATGTCCGCGCAAGGTCAGATTGTGAGTACGGGCAAATTCGGCAAGGCGATCGGCTTTGGCAAAGTCGTAATCCTGGGGAGAATGGCGAATAGAATAGAATTTCATCTCCCATTCGGGAACAAGAAAGTCGAATTCGCGAGGGAGAATGGTATGGAGAGGGGATGTTTCGTCAAGGAGGATTTTGTGGTTGACGGCGGTGCCAAATTTGAAGTTAGGAAGGTAGTTTTTGAGCGGCATGATGCGATCGTGTGGGTTGGAATTGAATTTTTGCTATGATTATTTAGCTTGTAATACTAAATAATATAATACTGGAATATGCTCGGTCATTCTTGGGAAAAACGTATTATTCGTAAAGGTGAACATTGGTGGAAGCACGCTAGAGAGAATTTTGAGTTTTCTCAGAAATTTTATTCCTTCGATCCTCAACAACATCGTTACGCTTTGATTGGCGATAGTAATGCCAATATTCCCGAACTTTCCGCCTTTAGCCAATATTTCTGTTGGTCGGTATCGGGATGTCCAGTCAATGAGATATGGTTGAAGCGATATCTCGATTTTCTCAGTCCTCGCACGGAGATTATCTATTGGTGTTGTTCATCGGAACTCAATAATATTCGCATTCTCGATCGCTTGCGTTCTTGCTTGCATTATCCTCCTGAAAAGCGGTTTTGGACTTATGCCATCTGGCAGAGATATTGTTATAAAGCCAAGTATTATCAAACCATTAACCAACAAGATCGAGAACTATTGTTAAGCAATTATTTGGAAATGGTGAATTGGATTCTTAATACTTATCCCAATGTAATTTTAGTCCCACATTTATTATTAGCACTACAGAAAAAATTACCGGATTGGCTCAATCTACCACCGACTTATCATTACTTGCAAGAACAACATCCCTCGAGAATAGCAGGTTTTGAAACAATAGATCGTTGCGAAAAAGAAGGATGGTGTATTGATGAGATTGGACATTTGAATGTGAAGGGATATCGTGCTTTAGCCCAAAAATTAGAGGAAGGGCGATCTTCACATCAGAACGATATTCAAAACTAACAACCTGCTCCAGCATACCAAAGTAGAGAGCCTAATTCTGGCGATCGCCATATTTCCATTAATCTCTGTCCAAAGACGAAAATCCACATGAGTGCCATAGTTTCCACCTGTTCCCCCCATTATAGTTGAATTTAAGGTCTTTAGATTTTAGGATAACTCGATTTCCATAGCCTCCAGCCCAACCAGCAAAAATAACATCTCCTCTGTACCAATTCTTAACATCAGTTTTAGCAAAAGCCTCAATGCGCTGTTGTTCAAGTTCTTTAATATTGTCTATTGCTGTTGTTCTCTATTGTAATAATCCGATCTAAAATAGGAAAAGCTCAATAGCAAAATAGAAAAATGAAGAAACCTGAATCTAGTGGCTGGAAAATCTTTCTTGCTCTTATCCTTGGAATCATGGGAAGTCAACTTAGTATTGCTACAAGTCAAGCCAACCCGAATTATACGAGTTTTAAAGAATTATGTTTGGCAAAGGAGAGTTTACCAGAAGAAACTCGCCATACGGTAGCACTGTTACTAAAGAAAGTAGAAACAGACGATTGTGATGAAGCTGATTGGAGAGTATCACGTCTGACTTTATTATCATGGAGTGGTAAGAATATTACTGATATTAGTCCTTTGCGATATTTAGTAAATCTTACTAGACTTAACTTAAGCGGTAACAATATTAGTAATATTAATTCTTTACAATATCTAACAAGACTAAGTAAAGTAGATGTGTCTCGTAATAAAATTGATAATATTGAACCACTCAAATATCTTATTTTTCTTACCGAAATTGAGCTACATTATAACCAAATTAATGATTTGACCCCCTTATCTAAATTAAAAGAATTGACAATTGTTAATTTAGGTTCAAATCAAATTAGTGATTTAACTCCTCTTTCTAACTTAATTAATTTTGAGTATCTTGACTTAAGCAATAATCAAATTAATGAGCTATCACCTCTTTCAACTCTGAACAATCTTACAGATCTCGACCTAAATAATAATCAAATTGATGATTTGAAACCCATCTCTAACTTGAATTCTCTTTATACACTCTATGTAACAGATAATCAAATTAATGATTTAACTCCTCTTGCCTCTCTTACTCAACTAACATCTCTCAGCTTATCAAGAAATAAAATTATTAATTTAGTTCCTTTAACTAACTTATCTCAAATGCTTTTTTTAGATTTAGATAATAATCTGATTCGCGATATCAGTCCTTTAACAAACCTTTCTAATCTTCGAGAACTCAATCTAGAAAATAACCAGATTGAGGATGCGACTCCTTTGGCAAATCTAAAAACTATAGCTAGTCTTTGTTTGGAGGGAAATTCCTTGCATCTAACCTCTGCACCTCTTCAGTTTTCTGACTGTATCTACTAATCTTCAAGTTAATCTAAATACAGAATAGCAAAAATCTTAGCTATTAGAAAATTTGCTCCTCTTTCCCAAGCAACTCCAAGTCCACAATTTTACCTTCTAAAATTGATAGAATGAGAAAGGTTAGAACGTTAGAAAAATGAAAAAAACGAACTTTAGAAACTGGAAAATTGGACTGGCTCTCATTCTCGGAGCGATCGGCAGTCAATTGGGGATTGCTGCAAGTCACGCGAACCTAAATTATACGAGTTTCCGGCAATGGTGCGAGGCTAAGGAGAGTTTGCCCGAAGAAACTCGGTATACAGTAGAAGTATTACTTAAATCCATAAGAACGGAGGATTGTTATGATGCCAATATTAAACTATCGATCTATTCCTCTATCGATCTAGAGGATGAGAATCTTAGCGATCTTCGTCCCTTGCAATCTTTAACACATCTTGTCGAGCTCAAACTATATGGCAATCAGATTAGTGACTTAACTCCTTTATCAAATTTGCAAAATCTTAGGGAACTCAACTTAAGCTCAAACCAAGTTAGCGATCTAACTCCTCTTTCCAACTTAAGCCAGCTTAAATATTTAAACTTAAGCAGCAACAATATCAACGATCTGTCTCCCCTTGCCAACTTATATCAGCTTGAAGATTTGTTCCTTGATTGGAATAAAATTGACGATCTGACTCCTCTTACTAATTTAAACAATCTTCTGGGGCTTAGTCTTCTTGACAATCAAGTTAGTGACTTAACTCCCTTAGCTTCTCTCATACAGTTGGACAGTCTCGATCTCAGTAACAACCAAATCGAAGACGTTTCTCCTTTGGCTAATATGTCTCGACTTCAGTTTTTAGAGTTGCAAGACAATCGCATTCAAGATGTCAGTCCCTTAGCTCAATTAGTTGATATCAGAATAATCAATTTAGATGACAATCAAATTCAAGATGCCACTTCTTTAGTGGTTTTTCAGAACAGAGAAAGTGTTTGTTTAAGAGGAAATCCTCTCACTCCCACTTCCGCTTCTCTTCAATTTTCCTGTGGAGAGCTATACGAACATTAATGACCGCTCAATACTTTGACAATGTTGTTCAAAAATACAATCTCCTCCCAAAGATATATTGATATACAAGAGTTCTATGAAGCGAAAACTCAAAAAAAGTAATGCTACTACTGAAATTATTGCAAATCCAAAGCTGATACGTTTTAGGAATTGATTTGCTCTATATTCTCTCAAAAAAAAGAATAATGAAACTGAAGATGTTAAGATTGAAATAATGATACCAACAGCAGTAAAAACAATAAAACCCAATAAAGTTTGACCACTAACAATAGTATTTATTCTTGGATCTGAAATATCGTAATAAGGATATAACAAACGATCGAATGTTACATAAAAAATAATTGAGCAAGAGACTGAATTGAGAACAGTTAAGAGAAAGATAACTGCTAAAAAACGTAGTTTTAATTTCATGATTCATCCTATTTAAACATTAACAATCACCATTTAAGACTCTATCAAGCTGATAAATATTAACTCTTTTTTGAACTGCTTCTCGATCATAAAAATCGGCATATCTTTCTGTGAGTTCGCGACTGCTCAAAACAAAATAATTTTGAGGCTCGTTTTTGCGTTGATAACAATCGGCGATCGCAGTATCACGTATTCTTTCCAACTCCAATATTAATTCATCGCTGTTATATATATCATAAATTCCCCTATTATTATCTATCACATCAATTGCTCCTTGAAAATGTATACGAATATCCATAATACAACTACGGATATCATCTTCATTAAAAAGATGAGGCTTGATTGCTGTTTGATAAGGAACTTCTGCGACCAATTCGGGATCTCCATCAGTTCTCAAATCATAAAAGAAAGATGTGTTGTCTAGTAACGAGAGTTCTACATCTGTGGTTGGTACACTCACAGATTTGATATTCGATCCTGTTCCCGAACTAGAACCGATTAAGGCACCCGTCCCTCCTAATCCATTGACTCCATTCGATTTTAACCCACTCGTCCATTCCATATCGTCATAACCCAAAATTATCCAATCTCCCTCTGGATCGTTTTCTAAATACAGTTGAAAATTATTTTTCTTATCATCTTTTGAGCCAAAATAACTGACATCTTGCCAATTAACTTGAATGTAAGAATTACCGCGATCGCTAACTCCCTGAGAAACAGAAACCTCACCACTGTCTTGAGTATCAACATCAGCCCAAAAAGGAGCAATCATCGGAATATCCTTGGGAAAACCCTTAGAATCGAACTTCGAGAAAGGCTTTCCAAACGTCACCGTGCCATTATTATTGAGATAAAAACTATCGTAAGTCTGACCATAGAAATCAAAATCAAACCCCAAAGGAATCGCCGTCGAAGAATCATCATCATTTCCCACCAACTTATTTTCACTTAAATCGACTTTTTTCGGCGGCTTCCCTCGCGTTAGCAACTTGCCAATCTCCAGACCTTCCACACCCGAAAGACCTAAAGCAATCTCCGTCTCCACCTGGGTCGAATCTTTCGCCACCGGAAACTCCGGTATAAATCGCCACTGTACCGTCCCCTCTCCATGCAACACTTCGGGTATCCGGAAATCTTCGCTGCTAGTCTGTAACGTCGTACTCACCGATTCGGGCAAGTAAAAGTCAACCTCTTTAATTTTGACAAACTTACCCAACTCATCCTCTAGCTTCTCATGAAACGCCACCGTAGCCCCCGTCTCCTCAAAAGCCTCCCGACCCCCAACCACATCCAACCAACGATAAAGCGCATAAGGAGTCTCCACAGTCTGGGTTTCCTCATTCCCAAACGTTACCTTCTCCTTCACCGTCACCACCGACCCAAACAAGCGATCCTTCTCCAACCCAGAAACATCGATCGCCTTCAAAACCCCCGCCAAACGCTTATCACTATCCCCCTGATTAAGCGTAAAAGACTGCTCGACAAAATCCAAATCCCCCGTCTTCTCCAGAAACGCCGCCAAAGGATCCTCCCCTGCACAGAAACCTCCCGTTGGTCTACATTGCCCCCAACAGTAGGAGCCGCAAATATAAGCTCAAAATCATCATTATCTCCTTCCACCAGCAACTCCCCTCGAAGCTCATTGACCCGAGAAATATGAGTTTGCCAATACCCATCTGGTCCACTGCCACCATCAATAGGTAATTCTGGTAAAGGAGAGGGAGAAAGAGAGTTGCAATCAATGATTCCATCCCAATCCCAACAAGTACCCGGATCGGGATTATTGGGATTATCTGCCGAATCAAACCAAGGAGTATCAACCCAAAGCAAAGACACACTCTCCTGAGAAGGACTACTCCAATCGAGATTCGCCCATCCCCCCGTAATCTCCTCATCATTATCCAAATACTCCACCACAATCTCATAAGACCCACCGCATCTAACGGTAGAGAAACATTCTCCGAAACATCCTCCCCCAACGGCAAATTCGTCCCATCGATCGCCAACACCCCATCAATCCAAACCCGCACCGGTTCCGCCGCATCAATCTCAAACCTATACACCTCATCATATTGAGGAGAGATCGTCCCCGTCCACTTTGCCAACGATCCACAACCAACACACCATTTACTCACAACTTCCGTCAATGCCAGCTTAGAAAATTGATAAAATGAGAAAACTTGAATAGAAAGGTGGAAAAATGAAAAAAACAAACTTTAGAAACCGGAAAATTGGGCTGGCTCTTATCCTTGGAATCATGGGAAGTCAACTTAGTATTGCTACAAGTCAAGCAAACCCGGATTATACAAGTTTTAAAGAATGGTGCTTGGCAAAGGAGAGTTTGCCAGAAGAAACTCGGCATACGGTGCAGAAGTTGTTGCAGAAGGCTAAAACTGAGAATTGTAATGAAGCAGAACAAAAACTTTTAGAGCTTACCGTAATCAGTTTTTATGGTCGAGACATTAAAAATATCAGTCCATTACAATCTTTGACCCACATAACAAGACTTAGCGTACACAAAACCAGTGTTAAAGATTTTAGCATTCTGTCATCTCTAACCAACCTAATCTTTCTCGATTTAGAGAATAATGACATAACGGATATTAGTGTATTACAACCTTTGACCAATCTTACTGAACTCAGACTTTCTAGGAATAAAATACGAGATTTAACTCCATTAGCGAACTTGAAAAAACTAAGTATTCTTGAGTTAGATCACAATCAAATTGAAGATTTAACTTCTTTGTCTAGTTTGATGGTTCTGCGAAGACTAGGCTTGGATCAGAATCAAATTGAAGATTTAACTCCCTTATCCAGTCTAATTAATCTAGATAGTCTCGATTTAAACAACAATCAGATTCGTAATTTAACTCCTCTAGCTAAATTAAAGAATCTATATGGACTTTATCTTAGCTCTAATCAAATCAAAGATTTGACACCTTTAGCGGCTCTTCATGAACTCGATACTCTTTACCTAGACAAAAACAAAATTAGTGATTTAACTCCCATATCTCAGCTAACTAATCTAGGTATTCTTTCTCTTTACTCCAATCAAATCAGAGACTTGACACCTTTAACTTCTCTTCATAAACTCTATACTCTTTCTCTAAAAGAAAACCAGATTAGCGATATCACTCCTCTGACAAACTTATCTCAATTATCTTGGGTTGATTTGAGCAACAATCAAATTCGAGATATTAGTCCTTTATATAACCTTCCCAATATAATAGAACTTATATCAAGCACTAATAACAGATCATAATAAAGAGAGTAGAGGTGCAAGGATGAGACAGATGCTAAGACGAATAAGCATAAGCCCACATCTGAGTATAGAGGAGCTCGAAAAACGCTATAAGAGTGCCAAGGAGGGAATAGAAAGCAGTCATTGCTAAATTATCTGGCTCTTAGCTCAGGGAAAGAAAACAGACGAAGTATTGATCGGAGAGAAATTATAGAAATGTGAAGATAGAATAATAATTTAATGACCGCTACCAATTAGCTGAAAGGGTGCCCAAAAATGAGGATGTTCTGAGATGAAAGAGTTAGCATATGTACGTAATGGTTCTGGCACAATGGTAGTCACTGTTTCTTCTTGATTAGCATTGTTAATAAATGTGTAAGATATTGTAACTATATATGTGTTTTCATTATTTACTACCTCCGTTTTCACATTCACTGAAATCCGACTTTCTAGCATTGCAAGCTGTACTTCCTGTAGAATTTTAGCAATCGGTAAATCTCGCTTGGAAAGAATTGTGTAAAAAGCATACATTGCTCCTGCTGTTCCTACATCACTAACATCCCATTGAGTCCCAATTACTGATTCTGCTCCTTTTGCCCAAATTGTCCCCCCTATTCCATACTCATATGATTTATCTCCGGTCGCAGCTCGACAAGCAGCAAAAATAGCTAATTCTAATGACTCAAAATTATAAGAATCATCCAATAATTGTGTCAACGATATAGGATGTAGAGGATCTTCGGTATAAAGATAATCATCATCAGGATTCTCATTTACTTTGAATTCTCCGTGGGTTGCAATATGTAAAAGTTGTGGTGAACTTACATTATCGAGAGAATTTAGACCGTTTTGTAAATTGCTGGCATTGAAGCGCCGATGATTGGGAATACTTGCTGCGTTACTCTCGTTAACAATATTGAATTCTGCCAAAGCCCCTGGTAATGATGGAAGATGTGTTCCAAATTCTGATTCTGCAAGAACCAATTTCTCTGCATTTCTCAGATCGTGATGTTTCGGTTCGGTGAGATGAAAGCTCGGAGAAATCGCAAGACTGAATTGCTCAATAAGGTGTTCATTAGTTCCTGCATTAACTAAAGCAGCATAGGGAATATATTGTAAAACAGAAGCTGAAGAGAGTGAACCTCGTGTAAATTCTGCATCGGGTATGATTTGTAGGTGATCGATATTTAACCTTTCGAGATCTTCGTAAATTGGAAGAATAGTTTTGTCATAGAGAAACTTTCCGGGTTCTAGATAAGCTAATTTTTTATATTTTTTTATACCACCGTTACGAAAATCTGTAAGATTTTGACGTAACTCTACAAAAGAAACTTCAACAAACCGATGAACGGGATATTGATTAGGATCGCCCGGAACCATAATAATTTCAATTCCTTCAACACCATCTCGCTCCCGAACAGTCAAATAAACCAGAGCCGACTTCATTTCCACTGCTGTATCTGCTTGCTGCAACTTCTCCTGCATTCCCCGCATGGAAATTTCTGCAATCTCCGTATCCGTTAACTCCTCCTTCGTAAAAGCCTCAATGCGCTGTTGTTCAATTTCCTGAACCCGATCGCCAATAGAAACCCGACCCTGAAGAGAAAGAGGAAACTCAAGACCCGCCGCCAATAACTGCACCGTATCCTCCACAAAATTCCCCTCACCCCCAACAAAATCCCCACTCTCTTCTCTAGATATCTATTGTTTGTTGCTGTTGTTCTTTATTATAATAATCCGATCTAAAATAGGAAAAGCTCAATAGAAAAATAGAAAAATGAAAAAACTTAAATCTAGTGGCTGGAAAATCTTTCTTGCTCTTATCCTTGGAATCACGGGAAGTCAACTTGGTATTGCTACAAGTCAAGCCAACCCGAATTATAAGAGATTTTCGCAATGGTGTATGGCAAAAGAGAATTTGCCAGAAGAAACTCGACATACAGTGGAGGAGTTATTACGAAAGGTTAAAACTGAGGACTGTGATGAAGCAGAGCAAAGATTTTCAGAGATAACTAGATTGGGAAGTTTTAATGGTCGAGGGATTAGCGATCTCAGTCCCCTACAATCTTTAACCCACCTCACATTTCTTAGTTTTACAAGTAATAAAGTTGTTGATATCAAGCCTTTAAGTTCTCTAACCAATCTGACCGAAATCCGTCTTAATCGAAATGATATCCAAGACATTAGCCCACTCAGTTCTCTAACTAATTTGACCGAGATTCATCTTGAGAGAAATCGAATTCAAGATTTAACTACGTTGTCGAATTTAAAAAATTTAAGTAAATTGAGTTTGAGTCATAACGACATTAGCGATCTGACTCCCTTATCAAACCTCAAAAATTTAACGTTATTGTGGTTATCAGGAAACAGAATTAGTAATGTGAGTCCCCTCTCAAATCTGAGCGCTCTATGGAATCTTTCTCTCTCTTCCAACCAAATTGATGATTTGACACCTCTATCTACTCTTGTCAATCTAACCGGTCTTTCTCTCGGTTTCAATCAAGTTAGCGATCTGACTCCTTTGGCTTCTCTGCACCAACTCGTAATTCTTCAATTCCCCAATAATCAAGTTAGCGATGTTTCTCCCTTAACCAGTTTAACGCAATTGTCCGATGTAAGTTTAAAAGATAATCCCATTGATGATTTTAGTATTTTGTGGACTATACCGAGTATGGAACGTATTTATTTCGATTCGATACATGATTGATTTGAAGCGATATCAACATCAAACAAACTGAGAGCATTGGTAAAGTACAAACTCCTATTCTCTTGATTTTTCAATTTACTGAATTTGGCTCTCTGGAGGCTAGAGAAACTCATTTTTAATGACCGCTTCCAATAAGCTGAAATGCAGACCAATAGTAAGGATGCTTTCGCAAATTGTAAGAATCGGAAAAGTTGGGAAAAGGGTTAGGATAGTTAATCATTTCTATCTGTGCGGCTTGCAAAATTTTGGCAACCGGGATATCCTGGGTTGCGCGTATTGTATGCAATTTATCCATTATTATTGCCGTTTCCTCGTCGGCAACATCCCATAAAGTTCCTATAACTGATTCTGCCCCCTTCAACCAAGTTGCGCCAGCCAGTCCATATTCTAGATAGGCGTTGCCGATCGCAGCTTGGCAGGCAGAAAAAACAGCCAATTCTAATGAATCAAAATTGTATGTATTTAAAAGTTTGTATAAAGAGAGGTAATCTTCAGGTTTGTAGGTGGCCAAATAATCATCACGGGAATCAGAATTGCGCCAATACTGTCCGTGAGTCGCGATATGTAAAAACTGTGGATTTATGTTGAGAGAGTTGAGAACATTTTCTAGATTGTTAGCATTAAAACGGTTATTCTCTGGTATCTTGGTTTCATTACTGTGGTTAATTGTATTAAATTCTTGAATTACATAAGGAAGTTTGCTCCATTTGTTGGAATCCTCAAATTCCGATTCGGCGAGGATAAATCCTTCGGCATTTCTCATATCTTGATACTGCGGCTCGGTAAGATGAAAACTTGGAGCAATAGCAAGGCTAAATTCCCCAATGAGGTGTTTGCCAGTATCTGGATTGACTAAAGCTCCATAGGGAATGTTTTGTAAAAGAGATATAAGAACATTGTGAGATGAAGCACCAGATCCCGTATATCTTCTCTCAGTTCCAACGACCTTATGGCTCGCATCAGGGATAATCTGTAGGTGATCGATTCCCAGAGTTCGCAGATCGTCATCAATTTCAGAAATTAGTGTGTCGTAGAGCAACTTTCCAGGAGAAATGTATTCAGTGCTTCTTACAGAACCTTTGTTTGCTTTTTTGACATACTTAAAAAAATCACTATAATTATCCTCCAAATCCCGAAACGAAACTTTAACAAATCGATGAATGGGTTCTTGAATTGGATCGCCAGGAACCATAATAACCTCAACCCCTTCAACACCATCTCGCTCTCGAACCGTCAAATAAACCAGAGCCGATTTCATATCAGCTTGCTGATCGGCTTGCTGCAATTTCGCCTGCATCGCCTCCATAGAAATTTTGTCAATCTCTTCTTCTGATAACTTCCCATTAAGCAAAATATTCCGCTTAAATTCCTCAATACGCTCGATTTCAATTTCTTGAACCCGATCGCCAATAGAAACCTGACCCTGAAGAGAAAGAGGAAACTCAAGACCCGCCGCCAATAACTTCACCGTATCCTCCACCTCCAACCCAGAAACATCGATCGCCTTCAAAACCCCCGCCAAACGCTTATCACTATCTCCCTGATTAAGCGTAAAAGACTGTGCCCCAAAAATCGGCTCCTTCGGCGGATATAACTGAGAAGAAGGAATCGTTTCCTTAACTTATATTAAATCAACTCAAATGTTATAATTGTTTGGTAAAATAGATTCATAGTCTTTATTCAAGTTCATCAAATAAGTTATTATGATGAATAAATTTAATGCTGCCAATAGAAATATCAAGCAACAAATATTATACTTAATTTCTCCAATTTGTGTTTTAAGTATATGTTTAACTCAGAGTTGTTCTGTTGCTTCTACTCCTGAAATCGATACTCGCGAATTTGCTTCCTTTGCAGATTGGTGTAGGTACAGAAATCACCTACACCAATCTGCAAAAAAAACTGTAGAAAAGCTGTTAGAAAGAGCAGAAACTCGGAATTGTCAAAAGGCCGAACATTTTTTTAATCAGAAAAAATCTCTATCGTTTCAAAATAGTGAATTTGAAGACATCAGCCCGATATCATCTTTAACTCACTTAGAAGTTCTTGTTCTCACAGGCAATCAAATTCAAGATATTTCTCCGCTCTCTTCTTTAGAAAACTTGAAAGATTTGAGACTTAGTTTTAATAAAATAGAAGATGTGACATCATTATCTTCTTTAGAGCATTTGAAAAGTCTTTCGCTTGATTCAAACCAATTAAAAGATATTACATCACTTTCATCAATGACTAATTTAAAAGCACTTGTTGTGAGTTTTAATCAAATAGAAGATATTACTCCTCTTTCTCAACTTGTCAATCTCGAAACTCTTGCTATTGGATCTAATCCAGTGAAAAGTATTGAGCCTCTTTCTTCTCTGACTTCACTAAAATATCTTTTTTTAGTTAATATGTCAATCACAGATATTACACTAATTTCACCCTTGATTAATTTAGAAAAACTTTTTCTTGATTACAATAAAATCAAAGATTTAACTCCTCTTTCTAATCTTAATAAATCACAATTTTTGAGGCTGACAAATAATCAAATAGAAGACATTTCTCCATTATCTTCTTTGACAAATCTAAGTAGTCTTAACCTCAGCAATAACAAAATTAGCAATCTAAATCCATTATCTTCTTTGATCAATCTAAGTAGTCTCGATCTCAGTAATAATAAAATTAGCAATCTAAATGGGTTATCTTCTCTTATTAATCTAGAATCTCTTTCACTTTATTCTAATCCTATCGATATAAGAACAGATTTAACTCCATTATTCACTCTAACAGAATTAGAGAGTCTTACTCTATCTAAGTTTACTATCCATAGGGATCCAATCTGTCCCATTCAGCTAAATAATGCTTGTCGCTTTAACTACGATTCAACATTTGACTGATTGAAATCAATAGTTTTTATAAATTAAATTGCAGTACTATTATTTGGTAAATTATATGTTCGACGGTAGCTCTCCAGAGGAGAAATAAACTTATTAAGTGTAGTTGTATTAGGCAAGTAAGTATTACCATTTGGTAAACGATAAACTGTTAGATTGGCATCATTAAGCAATTCATTTTCATTGTGAACTCCAAGTGCTGCTTGTAGTAAAGATATATTTGATTCGGCAAAAAATCGATCATTAAGAAATGGAGAACCTACAATCATCATATCATAAGGATAAGCAAATTGAGAGGGTTGATCGACTAAAGCGTCTTCTGTAAAGGTAAGATTTATTGGATGACCTGTTAACGCTAGAATTAAATCATCAATTTTACTTTGAGAAAGAGTAGGTAGTATCGTTCCATTATTCGTAGCATTTTGATTCACATAAGCCTCATTTAAACCAAAGGTATGACCAATTTCATGAGAAATAGTGTTAGCAATAAATTGTGCAAATGTAGTTCCCACATTGCGGCTTGCTTGATCCCAATCTAAATGTTGAGCTAAATTCACTTTGATATTAGCTGACTTGTACTGATTTAGTGCATTGGCTGACGAGTATGAAACTGAGTTCCTGTAGGAATCCATTGACTCTCAACACACCACGAACTCGGATCGCTAGAACCTCCACCAGAACCTCCGTCAGAACCTCCTCCGCTATGCTCAAAAGTCAAACAAGTCCAATACCCCAAATTTTCCTCAACTAAGGATTCTAACTCGATCTGATAAGTTTCTCCTGCCTGCAAAGGAAGCGTCACGCTTGTCGCATCAGGATCGGCAAAATTATCGAGAACTACTTCCCCATTAACAATTAAACGAACTGGAAAATCAGCAAATGCCTCAAAAGTATAATCTTCATCAAATTGAGGTGTAACTTCCCCAGACCAACTTGCTAAAACCTCTGCTGGATATAACTGAGAAGAAGGAATCGTTTCCTTAACCTGAGAATTACTCGACCACAACAGTTTCGCCGTCGCATCGCCAGTATCCTCAAAATACTCCAACTTAATATCGTACTTCTGACCCGCCTCCAGAGAAATCGGCTGAGAATTATGCTGAGAATCCCCACTCTGCCAATGGTCGATCGCCAGCACTCCATTCACCCACAACCGCACCCCATCATCACTCTCACTATAAAACGTATAATCCTCATCATAAAGCGGCTCAATCTGCCCCGTCCAGCGCGCACTATAAGTATCCGCATCCATCCCCTCATCCGGAGAACCATTTCCCCAAGCAAAATCCACCTCTGCGTCAGTGCGACTCGTCACCCAATCCGTGAAATCCTCATTATTAAAATAATCTCCCTTTAACCCCGTCCCTTGACCCTCTACCCCCACCGGAATCGTCAACTGTTCCGGATACAAAAACTCCTGGGGAATCACCCCCAAAGACCGAGAATCGCTCTCCCAGAGCAACTTCAACTGAGCATCCCCCACCTCATCCTTATAATCCACCTGAAAATCATACTTCACACCCGCCTGCAAACGGAAAGGAATCTCCCCAGCAATATCCACACTGCTATTACTATCACTCCAATTCTCAATAATCTTGTACCAAGTATTCGTATTAGGATCGCGAACCCAAACCCGCGAACCCCCATTAGCACGAGTCGTTAAAGTAAAATCCTCACTATAAGGCGCTTCCAACTTGCCCGTAAACCGTGCCGACCAATTATCGTTCGGTAAAGACCCATACACTGGATTCCCCCCGTACCATTCCATATCAACCCGTTGAGGAACTCCTCCCAAATTAGCTGTGCTACTGGGTTCCGTGCTGTTGAAATAGAGAGCATTTACCCCCGTCCCGGCTGCCTGCACTTCCGGTGCATATTCCGGTTCAATCCCATAGATATACTTTGTGGGAATTACTTCTCGCGTCCTCGAACCACTTTCCCACAGCAATTCTAAATCTGCATCTCCTATTTCCTCTTGGAATTCTGCCTTGAAATCATATTTCACTCCTGCTTCCAGAAACACTCCTGGACTGGTGTTGAGTTGGGATGTATTGGGGTCTTCTTCCCAGTCTTCTATCAATTCCTGCCATTCTCCTCCTGGTTCTCGTAACCAAAATCTCACTTTCCCATCGGCGCGGGTGGAGATGTTGTAAATATCTGTGCTGGGGGCTTCGATTTGTCCTGTCCAGATTCCCGACCAACCATCTGGGGGCATATCTAGGTAGGAGGGAGAATGCCCGCCCCAGTCTCGGTTGGCTTCGTTTTCTTGCCAGGTAAATCGCTTCTGGGAGAAGTCTTGGTGAAGATAATAATTGGCTTTGGGTCCTGTTCCTTGTGCTTGCACGCCGGGTTCTTCACTTAAGTCGTCGGCATAGAGGAATTGAGTGGGGATGACTTCTGGAGAACGGCTGGGACTTTCCCAGAGGGTTTCGATGCTGGAGTTTCCGGTGTCGTCTTGATATTCGATTTTGATTTCGTATTGGTTTCCGGCGCTGAATTCAAAGGGGACTGTGCCGGTGCGTTCTCGAATGCCTCCGGTATCTTCTTCCCAGCCTTCGAGGATTTTATGCCATTCTCCTTGTTGGTCTTTAATCCAGACTCGGGTGCGTCCGTCGGCATGGGTGTGGAATTGATAGGTTTCTGATGTGGGGGCTTCGATGCGTCCAGTCCAGATGCTGGAGTGTCCGTCGGGGGGGGTAACGCTCCAAATACTGCCTTGGTTGCCCCAGTCGTGCAGGATTTGGCTGTTTTGGTTGTTTTCTCCGCCGAGTAGCCCGAAGTCGGGGTGGTGATAATGTTTGACTTTGAGTCCTGTTCCAGTTTGTGATGTACCGGGGAGGGGGTGTTCTCCTGGGTGCAGGTAGGTGCTGGGGATGGTTTCGAGGGGACGACTGGGACTTTCCCATTTTAGGTTGAGGCTGGCTTCGCCGATGTCGTCTTGATATTCGATTTTGATGGGGTAGTGGGTGCTTTGTTGCAGGGGGAAGGGGATGGTGAGGTTGTGGGTAGTGATGCTGTTGGGGTCGCCTTGATTCCAGGTGTCGAGGAGTTTGTGCCATTCTCCAGTAGCGGGGTTTTGCAGCCAAATACGGCTGCGTCCGTTGGCTTCAAGGGTGAGGTCGTAGGTTTCGCTGCTGGGGGCTTCTAGCCATCCTGTCCAGCGTATGGAGAAGCGATCTGCTCCGACGCTACCCCAGGCTGGGGTTCCGAGTCCCCAGAGGAAGTTGAGGTTGGGGTCGATGCGGCTGGTTTGCGGTTGTCCGAAGTCTTCTCTGTTATAGTATTCTCCTCTTAGTCCGGTGCCGTTGAGTTCGGCGGTGATGGTTTCGCCGTTGAGGGTGAGGGTGAGGCGATCGCTTTCTTGTTGCAAGGCTTGTAGTTGCGGGTCGTCGAGGTCGATTCCTTGTACTACGCGGGCGAAGATTGCGCCTTCGTCTCCTGGGGTATCATCGGTTTCGAGTTTGACATCGAGGTAGTGTCCCAGTTCTTCGAGAATGATGTTACTGATGATTTGGGGGTTCTCGGCGTGGGTTTCGAGGATTTCTTGGGACAGTTGACCCTCCCCGCTCTAAAGAGACGGGGATTCGGAAGTAGTCCAGTAATGGACTCTTACAGGCGTGGTCAAAACGCCGCTACTGACTTCTTTAAGAGAAATTCCTAAAGTTGCCGCTACTTTTCTC